>JAJZFE010000044.1 GCA_021798655.1 Acidobacteriota bacterium
CTCTGCCTCTACCGCGCCCGCCGTATGGAACAGTCCCTGCGCCTTGTAGTAGGCCTCCACCAGCGCCACCTGCTCCTCCGTGCGCCCCGTCAGCCGCAGGTACTTCAGCGTCTCCTCGTCCACCGGGAAGATCCCGCACGTAGCTCCATACTCCGGCGCCATGTTCGCAATCGTCGCTCGATTCGCCAGCGGCAACTCGCTGATGCCCGATCCATAGAACTCCACAAACTTGCCGACCACGCCAAGCTTGCGCAGCATCTGGGTCACAGT
Organism: Acidobacteriota bacterium; assembly: GCA_021798655.1. The sequence continues at coordinate 271 of JAJZFE010000044.1, forward strand.
CAGCACCAGGTCGGTCGCCGTCGTGCCTTCCTTCAGCTTGCCTTCCAGCTTGAACCCGACCACCTGCGGCACCAGCATGCTCACCGGCTGGCCCAGCATCGCAGCCTCGGCCTCAATGCCACCCACGCCCCAGCCCAGCACGCCCAGCCCATTGATCATCGTCGTATGCGAGTCCGTGCCCACCAACGTGTCCGGATACGCCGTCACGCTGCCATCGGCCTCCTTCTTGGTAAACGCCACGCGCGCCAGGTACTCCAGGTTCACCTGATGGCAGATGCCCATCCCCGGCGGCACCGCCGAAAAATTATGGAACGCCGTCTGTCCCCACTTCAGAAACGCATAGCGCTCGCGGTTGCGCGTAAACTCCAGCGCCGTATTCAGGTCATACGCATTCGCGCTGCCGTACTCATCCACCTGCACCGAGTGGTCAATCACCAACTCCGCCGGCACCAGCGGATTGATCTTCTCAATCTCCGCCTGCCCGCCGCCCAGCACCTTCATCGCATCGCGCATCGCCGCCAGATCGACCACCGCGGGCACGCCCGTAAAATCCTGCATCAGCACGCGCGCCGGCATAAACGCAATCTCGCGCGACGGCTCAGCCTTCGCGTCCCAGTTGGCCAGAAACCGAATATCGTCTGCCGTCACGGTCTTTCCGTCCTCGCAGCGCAGCAGGTTCTCCAGCAAAATCCGCAGCGAGTACGGCAGCCGCGCCAGATTCACATCCTTCAGCGCGCTCAATTTAAAGTAGTTCACCTTCTGCGCCCCGCTCTCAAGCGTGGCGGAGGCGTTGAAACTGTTCGGGTGCATCGTATTCGACATGGCGTGTCTTCTCCTGTTTAGGTTTAGGCTGGGAATGAATTTGGGTGGCGTAGTTTTCCGTGACGTGCCACGCAGCGCAGTACCGCGCGCGGCTTCAATTCTTCTTGAGCGGGAGAGCAACGCGTTCGTCGACAGGAACGTCCGCGCGCGGCGTTAGCAGGAACGACCGCGGTCGTGGCGTCCCCGCAGAAAGCGCTTCACCTTGCGTGACCGTGCCACGCGATAGGGCCGCATCTGGGGGATGCTATCTTGCATGGTGGAATTCTACCCTCACGACCACATCTTTGGCGCGCATTCCCGCTCTCTTTCCCTGTAAATTGTTCTCAACACAGTCCTAAACCCAACTCCCCGCATCTCACACTCCATACGGCAAGCCAACATGGAAACTTCTTGGCTCCGGGAGCACGAACCCATGACCTCACACTCCACACCCCACCTTGCACGCTCTCTCCGCCTCGCCCGCATGATCACCCTGCTGGCCATCGGCTCCATGGGCTGCAACTACAGCAGTGCCGCCACCGCCATCAACTACGGCCAGAACAACGGTACCGACCCCGCCGAAGCCAACCTCGCCCCAGCCACCACCCCACCCTTCCAGATACTGGGCGCCAGCTCGGCCTACACCCCTCAGCAGCAGGACGAAAGCTACCAGAACCAGCAGTCCCCGGCCCCCATCATCAAGGCCTACAACGACCAGGGTTACAACGACCAGGGCAATAACGACCAGGGTTACAACGATCAGAACCCCAACGACCAGGGCTACAACAACCAGGATCAGGGTTCTGGATATGAAGACCAGCAGCCCATCGACCAGACCGACCAGCCCCCACCGCCGCTACCCGATTACGACCAGCCCCCCGTCCCTGACCCCAACTACATCTGGACGCCCGGCTACTGGGCCTGGGGGCCCTACGGCTACTACTGGGTACCCGGCGCATGGGTTCTCCCGCCCTACTACGGCGCTCTCTGGACCCCGCCCTACTGGGGCTTCATCAACGGCTACTACGGCTTTTATCCCGGCTACTGGGGCCCCTACGTCGGCTACTACGGTGGCATTGACTACGGCTTCGGCTACATCGGCATCGGCTACTTCGGCGGCTACTGGAACCACAACCACTTCTACTACAACCGCGCCGTCACCAACGTAGGCCGCGGCGGCTACTTCTACAGTCACGAGGTCTTCTACAACAACCGCCACTACCATAGACAGCCGTCCAACTACATCAGCTACAACGGCGGTCGCGGCGGCATCAACGCCCGCCCGCAACCCTCTGAGCTTGCCGCCATGCGCCAGCCCCACACCACGGCCCTCCCCGACCAGCGCCAGATCCAGCAGACCGCCGCTCAAAACCACCAGCAGTTCTACGCCGCCAACCACGGCAAGCCTGCCCAGCCCGCACACGCCAGCCCGCTCGGCCGAAATCGCGCCATTGCTCCTACCCCTGCCGCCGTCCAGCAGGTGCGGCAGCACGCCAACCAGCAGCGCTCCCCCATGGGCCAACCCAACAACGCCCCCGCGGCCCAGCAACGTCGGCAGCAACAACAGCAGGGTCGCCCACAACAGCAGGCGCAACCCCAGCAACAGCGCTTCCAGCAACAGCAACAGGCGCAACCCCAGCAACAATTCCAGCAGCAACAGCGTGTGCAGCAGCAAGAACAACAGCGCATACAACAACAGCAGCAAGCCCGTCCGCAGGTGCAGCAACAGCAGCGCTTCCAACAGCAGGAACAGCAGCAGGTTCAGCAAGCCCGTCCGCAGGTACAGCAGCAGCAGCGCTTCCAACAGCAGGAACAGCAGCAGATTCAGCAAGCCCGTCCGCAGGTGCAGCAGCAGCAGCGCTTCCAGCAGCAGGCCCGTCCGCAGGTGCAACAGCAGCAGCGTTTCCAGCAGCAGGCCCGTCCGCAGCCCGTGCAACGTGATGAGCCGCCGCTGGAGAGGCCCCACTAGCTCTCGACCCACCTCCAGAACCGAAGGGCTCGCCACTGCGGCGAGCCCTTCTTATTCCATCGCAGACATCTCTCAACCCATCGCCATCTGCACCAGCAGCACTGCATTCAACCCCAGAATCACTGCCGCCACCACCCATCCCGCCGTCCTCGTCCGCAGCGCACTCCGGAAGTTCCCCATCACCCCCGTACGGTTCGTCAGCAGCAGCAGCGGAATCAGCGCCGCCGGCAGCGTAAAGCTCAGCAGCACCTGAGACCCAATCAAAATCTTCAGCGGATCCCATCCCGCCCCGATCACCACCAGCGCCGGAATCACCGTAATCACCCGGCGCAGAAAGATCGGAAACTTGATATCCAGAAATCCCTCGATAATCACCTGCCCGGCCATCACTCCGACCGTCGAACTCGACAGCCCCGAGCACAGCAGCGCCACCGCAAACACCACCGCCGCACCCGGCCCCAGCAGCGGTCCCAGCGTGTGATACGCATCCTGAATCGTAGGCGACACTCCCGGCCCCTTTCCCAGCCCGCCTCCCAGCGCCACCGCCGCCATCACAATCATCGCCGAGTTGATCAGCCACGCCCCGTTCATCGCCACAAACACATCCACCAGCTCAAAGTGCAGAAACTTGCTCATCACCTTCGGCTTCGGCAGCCCCGTCTCCGGCGACAGCTCATTCAACCGCGGCTGCACCAGCGCCGAGTGCAGATAGATCACATGCGGCATTACCGTCGCCCCCAGCATCCCCACCGCCGCGTACACGCTCCCCCGCAGCGCCAGCGAGTTACGCGCGTCGAACGTCGGCAGCACCGTAGCCACAAACGCCCGGTGCCAGTCCGGATGCACCAGGAATACCTCAAATCCGTAGCACAGCCCAATCACCCCAACGAACATCATGATGCCGCGTTCCAGCCACTGAAACCCCATCAGGTCCAGCGCCAGAATCCCAAACACCGCCACCGTCGAGATCCCCGCCGCCGCCATCAGCGATCCCGTCAGCGAAAATCCATGTGCCAGCAGCGCCGGCCCCATCAGCAACTCCAGCCCCAGCGCCGCCCCCAGAAACTCCGCCAGGTCCGTCGCCACCGCCGACACCTCCGCGCACAGCCACAAAAACACCACCCACAGCCGTGAAAAGTGCTTCCTGCAGTTTTGCGGCAGCGTCAACCCGGTCACAATCCCCAGCTTCGCCGAAAGATACTGCACCAGAATCGCCATCAGATTCGACCACAGCAACACCCACAGCAGCCGATACCCAAACTGGCTTCCACCCAGAATATTTGTCGCAAAATTCCCCGGATCGATATACGCCACCGACGCCACAAACGCCGGCCCAAAGTAGCTCCACACCTGGTCGCTGCGAAACGCGCTCCGGCCGTTTCCCCCCGCCGTCTTATCCGTCTCCAGCCCAGCCGTTCTGGCCGCTACAGCCGCCTGTGAGAGGCGCGCCTCTCGCTCAGCGTCGGTAGTGTGGAACCGTTCCTCGGGCATCTCCCTCAAGTATAGAGCGCCGTCAACCACCAGCGGCGGAACCCCTCAGGCCCCGCCGCTCATCCGCATCTTCGCCTTACTTCAGAAACACGCTCGTACCCGCATCGCTCGCCGACACGCGCATCAGTTCCTGACCGTTCACCTTCGTATTCATATCGCTGTACACCCGCACCACACTCCCCACCGGCACAAACATGTTGAACTCCGCCAGTGGAAAGATCTTGTACTGCTGATCACCGATACGCACCTCGCGCTCCTGCGGCGTATGGTTGACGAACGTCACCATCACCTCCTGCGCCTGCGCATGGTGCCTGTTGGTTAGTGGATTGGAATAGGTTGGGACGGCGGCAACTGCGCTGGCAGGCGCAGCAAGGGCAAGGGCAAGCACAAGGAAACGCATGGGAGTCTCTCCGTATCACTGAAGCTGAATTTGAGAGAATCTCTGCCATGGTTCAGAGACGCTCTTGATATTCAGAAATACGCGTTCCCCCTTACACCGGTTCCAACAGTACGTTGAAATTTCGTGAATCCGCACAGGCGCGCTAAACCACGCGCCAGCCCACCTGCCTACGCTCCCGTCGATCCAAACCCCGCCACTCCGCGCGGCGTCTCGGCCAGCATATCCGTCTCTTCAAACGTCGCCTGAATCCGTTGCACAATCCGCAACTGCGCAATCCGATGTCCCGGCGCGACCATCTGCGGCTCATTCGTCAGGTTCGTCAGCACAATCTTCAACTCTCCGCGATACCCCGGATCGATCACGCCCGCCAGCGTCGTAATCCCCCGCACCGCCAGCCCCGATCTGTCCTCCACCAGCGCCCCATGCGTCGACGGCAGCTCCATCGCCAACCCCGTCCGCACCGCCTGCGTCGACCCCGTCTGCCCCACCGGAGCCAGCACCGCCGCCTCCGCCGCAAACAGGTCCGCCGCCAAATCTCCATACGCTCCCGCATGCGCATACCGCGGCATCTGCGCCGAAGCCACCAACCGCTGCACCAAAATCTTCGGACCCATCTTCACCTCACCCATCGCCCTAAGTGTCGCACGCATCGCTGTGCCCGCGCGGTTCTGTACTGCGAAACAAATACACCGCCAGCACAGCAATCAGCGGTTCAATCGGATGCCGGAATCTCGGCTGCACCGTCACCATGTAATACACCAGCGGAACCAGCGCGAACACCAGCGCAAACAGCCCCGCTCCCTCCACGCGTCTCCGCAGCATCAGCGCCAAACCCAACAACCCGCACACACTCAAAAAGCAATAGCTCAACTGCCGCAGATACTCTCCCACCGGACGTCCATTCACCGCATGCGGCGTCCCATCCCAGAAGAAGAAAAACCGGTCCACCGTCCAGCGCGCAAACAGTCCCGGCTCCGACCGCAGATTCGCCATCGCCTCCTTCTGCCGCATCTGCGCAAACTTCACCTCGCCCATGCGCTCATACACCCGGAATACCGGGTCGCCCTGCCACAGCGGCATCGCCGTACCCCACGGCAATCCGTCATTCGACGGCAGCGAGGAGTTATACAGCTCCACCCCGAAGTTGTCCCGCGTCAGCACAAACGCATGCAGCACGCGCTCATTGCGCGCCACCCACGGAGCCAGCACCGCCGCAAACGCCACCGTCGTCAACACCGCTCCCACCGCCGTCTTCGCACCCAGCCTCCACCGTCGCAGCTCCGGCCAGGCCACCCAAATCATCATCGCCGGCAAGCACAGCAGCAGCGACGCATTCGACAGCGCAATCAACCCCCACAGCACCCCCAGCACCACCCATAGCCCAAGCTTCCGCGCCTCCACCCCTGCGTCCTGATTCCTGCTTCGGACTTCCTGCCCTTCATCCCCAACCCCTCGCAGCCTCAGCGCCACCACAATCGCCCACGCAAACAAGCAAGTCGTCAGCGACATCTCCCATATCCAATGCACGGCATACTGCATCGCCGCCGGATACACGGCCCACAGCCACGCCGACCACAGCGCCACCGGCGCCGCAACCTTCGCCCCTCTCCGCGCAATCCCCCGCGCATCGAAGCACCGCGCCGCAATCTCATACACCGCCGGCGCGATCGCCGCCGAGAGCGCACTATCCACCACCAGCACCGCCAGCGCAGCCGCCCGCGTATACACCCCAAACACCTTGAACGCCGCCGCAATCAGCAGCGGATACAGCGGCGTCAGCCACGCCGTCGGTCCCGACACTCCATTGAATGGATTCGCATATCCCTGCCCCATCACCAGCGACCGCGCAATCCTTCCCGCCTCGAACCCGAAATTAAAATTCGCCTGATCCGTCCGCACCCGGTACGTATGCCCCACCAGGATCACCGCCACGCGCAGCGCGAATCCCACCGCAAAGATCACCCACGGCGCGCGGAACCTCCGCATCCCATCCTTCTTCACGCCCACAACGCGCTCTCCCACTATGGCTGCTCCCTGATATACAGTCGATACGAGTTCGGTTCCGCCGGATGTCTCCACCACCCCACGCGATGCGGAGGCGTCCGCTGCGCCACCATCCTGTACTTCGTCTGCAACAGCTCCGCAAACTGCGGCCAGTTCAGCGGCATATCCCAACTCTGGTGTAGCGAGAAGCATCCCTGGTTGGTCACCACCATCACCTCCGGCGGGTTCTCCTCAATGGCCTTCCAGAACCCCTCACGATACGCCTCGCTCACCGCCGTCTGCCGCGGCTGAAACATATAGCAGTCATACAAATATCCCGTCGACTCCATCAGGTCCATCTTGTACAGCGTGTCCACGCACCCCGACGTCATATCCACGCACTGAATCCGTCCATTCAACTCCGCGCCGCCCAACCTCGTCAGGTCAGCCTCCAGCATCCGGTTGAACTCCTGGTTCCGCCAATCATAGTGGCACGCAATCCACGCCGACGACGGCCCCAGCCACAGCCCGCCCGCCGCCAGTCCCGCCACCGCCGCCCACCGTATCCATCCCGTCTCCCGCAGCCCCATCACCAGCAGCCACGCACACAGCAGCAGTAAAAACGCCTCCGTTGGATACCGGTGATACGGGAACCCCTTTCCCTGAACCACATATGAAGCCGCACCCACCACCGCGCCCGCCAAAAACACTCGTCCCCACCACGTTCTCCACGGCCGTTTCACCACAAACAACGGCACCACTGGCACCGTCACCAGCAGCAACAGCGTCGGAAAGCTCCCCACCACCAGCGCCGCCAATGGCCTCCGCCCCAACGATGCGTGGTACGCCACCAACCCTCGATTCGCCGCCACAAACGCACCCAGCGCACCATGCGCCGCCAGGAACCCCGCCACCACGGCCACCGGCACCGCAAACCCCGCCGTGGCATACACCAGGTACCGCGCCCACGGCCGCTTCATCTCCCAGAGCCGCTGCACCAGCAATGCGGCAAACACCGCCGCAAACAGCAGTCCCGAAGGCTTGATCAGCGTGGCCGCTCCCATAAACAGCCCAAATCCCACCGCCGCCCAGGCCCGCTCGCGCCGTATCGCATAGAACAGAAACGCGCACCCCAACAGCAGCATCGTCGTCATCATCAGGTCGCGCTGCCCGCTATTCGCCGGCCCATCCCGCAGATGAATCAGCGCAAACAGTGTCCCCGCAAACAGCCCCATCAGCCCATCCACCGGCCACATGATTGCCAGCATCGCGCCCAGGCACACCGCCATCAGCCCGAAGTCGAAGACCCGCCACCCCACCGCTCCCGGCCCCAGCCCATGGATCGCCACCCACTCCAGCGCATAGGTTCCCGGCATATTGATGTCCACAATCTCCCGGTACGGCACCTTGCCGTGGTCCATCATCAGCACCACATAGTGCATCAGCGGCGCATCCCCCACCAGTGGCCAATGCCTCGTCCCCACCGCTGCCGCCACCACCGACGCCACCAGCGCCACCGCCACCGCCCACCGCAACCCGCGCTCAAGACCGGCCATCGGCTCTAGGCCGGCAACACCACTGCGCTCAGGCGAAGATCTCATCATCGTGTCCGCTACCTTGCTCCTGTACTTCCTGCCGCGTCCCATTCTAACGATTCCCCGGCCAGCCATTGACCCCAGCCCTCCTTTCCCGGTAAACTCATATAGTTTGGCGATGCGGTGGGATTTCTCCCTCTGCATGGGCAGGCGGAGAG
>JAJZFE010000242.1 GCA_021798655.1 Acidobacteriota bacterium
CAACCACCTGTAACGCCAGCCCACCCGATCGTCGCTCCATTCTGACCAGAATACGTTATGATTCTAGTCAGAATGGAGCGCGCGATGGCAGCTTGGCAGGTACAACAGGCGAAGAGTCGGTTCAGCGAGTTGCTGACCGAGGCACAGGCGGAAGGTCCGCAGGTGATTACCTCGCACGGCAAAGAGACGGCGGTCGTCGTCTCGATCGAGGATTTTCGGAGGCACTACACTCCGCCGCCTGCGTCGAAGATGGACTTCGTGGAGTTTCTTCTAAGCGGTCCGAAGTTCGACAGCGATGATGAGGTCGACGAACTCTTTGCGCGCGACAAGGACACCGGTCGCGACGTCGAGCTGTGAGATCGCTGCCCAACTCGCGAGGACTTTATCTGCTGGACACCAACGTCATCTCCGAGTTCAGGAAGAACCCACCAGCTCCCGGCGTCGTCGCCTTCCTCCGTTCGCAGAGCCCGGCATCCATGCATCTGAGCGTGCTTACGCTCGGTGAGCTTCGCCGAGGAGTCGTGAAGAAGGAGGCCCGAAGCCCTGGGACGACCGAGTCTCTTCGTCAGTGGATCGCCGAGTTGGAGCAGACCTTCGCAGGCCGCATTCTGCCCGTCGATGCCGACATCGCCAGGATATGGGGAGAGATCACTGTGCGCCGGACGTTCCCGGTCGCCGATGCGATCATCGCCGCCACGGCCATCCACCACAACCTCACCCTGGTCACGCGCAACAGCAAGGACGTACAAGATCTGCCGGTGCGGCTGCACAATCCCTGGCTCGCGTGATCCGTGAGGCACGGGTCGCCGCACCCCGTGCCTGAAACAGCAACACTTTTGCATCATTTTCCCCTTCGGACGCGTCTTACACAGTGGTAGACTTGTCTTGCTGGAGACTTGCGCCTCCGAGTTGCCGAAGCCTTCCCTGACTGCGAAGTCATATCGTCTTCCGCCCGCGCCCGCGGCCTTGACCGCACCCCACGTCCCGGCAAACCCGTAACAACCAAGGGAGACCTCTACGCTCAGCACTGCGGTGCGTGCGTGCAAGAGTCCCCGGAAAAATATTTCTTGAGGCCGCGCTGCGCGTCGGCCTCTTCAGGAGCGCCCCCGTGGCTGAAGAACTCGACAAATACGAAGAAGACGTAGACCGCATCATCGACACCGGCAAGGAGAAGGGCTACCTGACCTACGGCGAGGTCAACGACCTGCTGCCTGGCGACATCACCTCGCCCGACGAGCTCGACGACCTGATGACCACCATCAACACCCAGGGCATCGACGTGCTCTCCGAAGGCCGCCGCGGCAGCTCCGAGGACTCCGACGACAGCGGCGAAGAGTCCGACGACGTCGAGCTGGACCTTTCGCCCGGCACGCTGGAAAAGACCAACGACCCGGTCCGCATGTACCTGCGCGAGATGGGCACCGTGCCGCTGCTCACCCGCGAGGGCGAAGTCGAAATCGCCAAGCGCATTGAGCGCGGGCAGATGCGCGTGATGAAGGCGATCTCGCGCTCCACGATCGTCATCCGCGAGATCGTCGGACTCGGCGAAGACCTCAAGCGCGGCGTGCGCAACATCAAGGAAGTGGTCACCTTCGACGAAGAAGAGCTGACCGAAGAGATTCTTGCCGCGCGCGTGAAGGCCACCGTCGTCCGCACGGACGAGATCGTCAAGCACCTGAAGAAGGCCGCCGACTATCTCGCCAAATCGCAGGACCCGCAGGGCAAGGACGCCAAGGCCAAGGCCAAGCACACGCGCAAGTACCGCTGGCTGATGGGCCGAGAGAACGTCTACGTCTCCCGCGTCGTCCGCGAGTTCAAGTACACCAACGGCGAGAAGAAGCGGCTGCTCGACAAGGTCAACAAGACCGTCGACTCCATGCGCACGCTCGAGCGCCAGATCAAGAGCCTCGAAGCCAAGTTCGAAGCCTCGCGTTCGGAGGAGCTGAAGAAGGAGTATCGTCGCCAGCAGAAGAACTGCCGCGTCGATCTGGAACGCGTCGAAGCCGACGCCGGCATTGCGCTCGACGACCTCAAGCGCACGCAGCGCGAGATCATCCAGGGCGACATGGACGCCGAGCGCGCCAAGCGTGAGCTGATCGAAGCCAACCTGCGCCTGGTCGTCTCCATCGCGAAGAAGTACACCAACCGCGGCCTGCAGTTCCTCGACCTCATTCAGGAGGGCAACATCGGCCTGATGAAGGCCGTCGACAAGTTCGAGTATCGCCGCGGCTACAAGTTCTCCACCTATGCGACGTGGTGGATTCGGCAGGCCATCACGCGCGCCATCGCGGACCAGGCCCGCACCATCCGCATCCCGGTGCACATGATCGAGACCATCAACAAGCTCATCCGCACCAGCCGTCAGCTGGTGCAGGAGCTCGGCCGCGAAGCCTCGTCCGAAGAGATCGCGCGACGCATGGACATCCCCGTCGCGAAGGTTCGCAAGGTGCTCAAGATCGCGCAGGAGCCCATCTCGCTGGAGACCCCGATCGGCGAAGAGGAGGACTCGCACCTCGGCGACTTCATCGAAGACCGCATGGCCGTCAGCCCGTCCGACGCAGTCATCTCGGTGAACCTGAAGGAGTACACGTCGCAGGTGCTGCGCACGCTGACCCCGCGCGAAGAGCGTGTGATCAAGATGCGTTTCGGCCTCGAAGACGGCAGCGAACACACGCTCGAAGAGGTCGGCCAGAGCTTCCAGGTGACGCGCGAGCGCATCCGCCAGATCGAGGCCAAGGCGCTCCGCAAGCTGCGCCACCCGTCGCGGTCGCGCAAGCTCAAGGCCTTCGTCGACGGCGTCAAGGACCTGTAAACCACACGCACCACCAGCAGCAAGGGCGCTCCCTCACGGAGCGCCCTTGCTGTTTCCGCCTCGCCCTACTTGCCCAGATGCTCGCCCAGAAACGTCGCCATCACCTGGTGCGCCTCGCGCGACTCCGGCAGAGACATATCGTTCCAGAACGCATGAGGCAGCGCCTCAAACACGACCAGCTGCGCGTCGTCGCCGGCCCGCAGATACGCACGATGCAGCGTCGTAGTGCCGCTCAGCAGCATGTCGCGCCCGCTGGTGACGAACAGCGTCGGCGGCAAGCCGTGCAGGTCGGCATACATCGGCGAGAGCACCGGGTCCTTCGCGTCGGCTGTGCCGATGTACTCGCGGTCGTGACCGTCCGCGTTCGGCGGATCGAGGTGTCCCGAGAGCCCGTTCAACGCATACATCGCCATCGAATCGCCCGCGCGGCTGAAGTCGCCCAGCCCTGAAAACACGCCCGTCACCGCCGGCAGCGGCAAGCCCAGCTGCTTCAGCCGCACCGTCACCTCGGCCGTCAGAATGGCGCCGGCCGACGTGCCATAGATGCCGATGTCGCGCGGCTTGTGCGTCTTCAACAGCTCCTTGTACACGGCCACCGCGTCGTCCAGCGCCGCAGGATACGGATGCTCCGGCGCCAGTCGATACAACACCGCAACCACCCTCACCCCGGTGAGGTTCGCAATCGGCACACTCTCGGTCAGCGACCCCGAGTCAGAATTAAATCCGCCGCCGTGCAGGTTCATCAACACGCGATCGCGCTTCTCCGGCGCAATCGTCAGCGGCGTCACCACACGCACCGGCACGCCGGCCATCGTGGCCGACTCCACGTGCACAGGATAGATCGTCTCCGCCTGCAATCCTGCGCCGGCCTGCCACTTGTCCGTGCCCTCGCGGCGCTGCTGCAGCGTCTGCGGAACATTCGCATCGGACACAACGCGCGCCAGTCGCTGCTGCGCCTCCGGGCTGATCGTACTGGGTACCGGGACCACGCGCGTCACATACGCGGTGCCATCCGGCCCGATCCTGCTGCTATCCGACTGTTGAGCACCGGCCCCAGCCACCGATACGACCATTCCACAGATACAGGCAAACACTGCTGCAACACGCATCGCACTCTCCTCGGAACGCGAGAGCAGTATACTCACTCGGTCCACAGGAGTGTCCAGCGTTGAAGCGCTTCAAACAAGCCACGCGCACGCCGCGTGTGCTGTTCCCCCTCAGCTTCGCCAGTGCAGCTCCACCGGCCCGTTCAGCGGATGCTCACCTTCGCCCTTGAGCCGTCGCTGCTTCAGCGCGAAGTACCACTTGGCCGGCTTGTCCGCATCGTCGATCAGCATCAGCCCTGGATTACTCCTCAGCCCTCGTGCCTGCTCGATCATCGTCTGCTGGTCCTGCTGCACAAACTTCGCGCCAAAGTAGCGCGCCACCGGCGTCACCAGCGGCACCCAGTACGCGATATTCCACGCTGCGATCACATCGATGCGACAGCTGGTCGCCGTCACCGGAGTCACCGTCGTGAGCGAAGCGAACCACCGCCGCTTGCCATTCTTTTCGGCGACGATCGTCTCGTAGCGCCGGTTCGGCAGCACAAAATCAATCGTCGTCACCGGCTTGCCCAGCAGCTTGTACGGCGCGGAGTTCGACGACGGCGCGTGAGCACTCATCCGGAATCCGGCGTTTCTACCGCCATGCTCGCTGTCCGTGATCGGCTCGAACGGCTTCGTCTTCTCATGGATGCTCGCCGCGCTGCGCCACCACCACGCACGATGCACAAACGGTCCATGCGCCGGGTCCATCAGCCCGATGATGCCGTGGTCCACATTGCACGGCAGCTCCGCCGTCAGATGTGCGCTGCGATAGCGCGCCGAAAACTTTGGCAGCTCCGGCACCGGCGGCAGCGCATCGGCAAGCGTCACGCGGCCCGCGCCAGGCTCCGGCACGTACACCCACGCATAGCCGTCGCGCTCGGTTACAGGGAACGCGTTCGCGTAAATCTTCGTCGGCGCAAGGTCGTCAAAACTGGTCAGCGAAGGGATCTCCTCGCAGCGCCCGCTGCACGGCTCAAACCGCCAGCCGTGATACTTGCACTGCACCGTCTCACCGTCGAACCAGCCCGCCGACAGCGGTATCCCGCGGTGCGGACAGAGGTCGCGCATGGCAAACAGCGCGCCGTCGCTCTTGCGCCCCACCAGCACAGGAATCCCCAGCAGCGTTGTGACGGCGGTATCGCCGCGCCGCAACCTGTCGGCACGCAGCGCCGGATACCACTCGCCAAAGATCATCTCCGCCGGCGGCCCGCTGGCGCTCTCCAGCTGCACTAGTGCTGCATCCCGGCCGGCCTTCATCGGCTTCATCGTTCCCATACTCGCCAAGTCTACCCTGCCCACTACACTAAAGACGATGCTGTCCACGCCACCACGTCCGCGCTCCACGCTGCTCGCCCTTGTGCTCCTCTGGCTGGCGTTCTACGCAAGCATTGCTCTGTTTACGCCACCGCTGCTGGACGACGCAGACTCCGTGCACGCCGAAGTCGCCCGCGAGATGCTCCTGCGCCACGACTACGTCACGCTCTACGCCAACGGCATCCGCTACCTCGAAAAGGCCCCGCTCTTCTACTGGTCGATGGCGGCCGGCATAAAGCTCGCCAGGCTGGCTGGCGCGACCACGCCACGCGCGCTCGCTGCCGCCGCACGCCTTCCGCTGGCACTCGCCATGCTTGCGCTCGTGCTGCTCTGCGAAGCGCTCGCGCGGCGCATGGTTGGCAACGCGCGCGCCGGCCTCTACGCCGCGCTCATCGTTCTCTCCAGCTTCGGCATGTTCCTCTTCACGCGGATGCTCATCCCCGACGCCGCCGTCTGCCTCTGGATCACGCTCGCGATGTACGCTCTCTGGCGCAGCGAAGAAACCCCCGCATTGGCGCTTGCCCCGCGCCCGCTCTGCTACCTCTTCGCCTTCGCCTGCGCGCTCAACGTGCTGACCAAAGGGCTCATCGGCGTTGTCTTCCCGGTCGGCATCGCCGTGCTGTACTTGCTTGCAACACGCGGCGTGCGCGGCGCACTCACACGCATTCGCCAACTGCATCCGCTCAGCTCAACCCTGCTCTTCCTGCTGGTCGCAGCGCCGTGGCACATCCTAGCGGGCCTCGCGAACCCCGGCCACGGCCACCCTGCTCCGTTCGCCTTCGTGCACGGTCACTGGCAGGTGCCGCTGCCCACCGACGGCAACGTGCGCGGCTGGTTCTGGTTCTATTTCATGAACGAGCACCTGCTCCGCTACCTCAGCCTGCGCGTGCCGCACGACTACGACACCGCGCCGCTCTGGCTCTTCTGGGGCCTGTGCCTGCTCTGGCTTATGCCCTGGTCGGCGTTCCTCTTCCACGCCGTGGCCAACGCCGTGCCACTGCGCAGCGCAGAGTTTCGCAGCCGCCTCCGCGCGCACACGCTCCCGCAGCAACGCCGCGCCCTGCTGCTGCTCACGCTGTGGGCCGCGTTCGTGCTGCTCTTCTTCGCGCTCTCCTCGCGGCAGGAGTACTACGTCCTCCCCGCACTCCCCGCGCTCGCAGTGCTCATCGCAGCGTGGCTCACAGGAGAATCAAAGTCCATCGAAGCGCACGACCCACATCGCAGCGCCATCCGCTGCCTGTACATCCCGGTCTTCTTTGGAGCCCTCATCTTCATCGGCAGCGTCTTCTTCCTGCTGCACACCCCGGCCCCTTCGCCACACACCGACCTCGCCAGCCTGCTCACGCAGAACCCCGCCGACTACGCACTCTCGCTCGGCCACTTCATGGACCTCACCGGCCCGGCCATCGCACTCTTCCGCGCGCCGCTGCTCATCGCCGCCGCCGCGCTCTTCGTCGCGCCGCTCGCCGCGCTCCTCCTCTACCGCAAGCGCAGACCGCACGACGCCAACCTCGCCCTCGCCGCCGGCAGCTTCGGATTTCTGCTCTCCGTCCTCTGGGGGCTCACCATCTTCTCGCCCGTGCTCACCAGCGCGCAGCTCGCCAACGCCATCCGCCCGCAGCTGCATCCGGACGACCTCGTCGTCATCCACGGCGAGTACGAAGCCGGCAGCACGCTTGCCTTCTATCTACAAAGAAGTGACCTCCACATCCTCGAAGGCCGCAGCAGCAACCTCTGGTACGGCAGCTTCTTCCCCGACGCGCCTCACATCTTCGAAACGCAGCAATCCCTCGCGCAAAAATGGCTCGGCCCGCAGCGCATCTTCCTATGGCAATCCCTTACCGATCCGCCGAACCAACTGCCCGCCCTCCCCGGCCCGGTTTACATTCTCATGAAAAACGGCGGCAAAGAGATCGTCAGCAACCAGCCAAACCGCTAAGCTAGGTTCCAGGTTCCAGGTGCTAGTGTCTTGAGTCTGAAGTTCGTTGCGTAACATCCAGAGGTTTGTCATTCCGCAGCGTAGCGGAGGAATCTGCATTTCGTGCAGGTCTTCAGGGTGCATCCGGCTTCGATCTATGTCGCGAACCTCAGACTCACCACACTAGGTGCTAGCTCCTCGGAGCCGACGAAGCTTTGCCAACTAGAACCTGGAACCTGGAATCTAGAACCTGCTCTTATGCCCTGCGACCCCTCCGAACTCCGCCAGGTCCCGCTCTTCTCTCTCCTCGACGAGGACGAACTCGCCGTGCTCGCCCAGCAGGTCGAGCTGCGCGACTTCGCCGCCAACCAGCGCATCTACAAAGCCGCCGACCCCAACGGCCCCGCCTACGTCATGCTCACCGGCCAGGTCTCCGTCACGCTCATCGACGAGGACGGGCAGGAGGTTGTCTTCTCCCAGCCCAGGCACGGCGACCTCTTCGGCTTCGCCTCCATGCTTGAAGGCACCGAGCACCGCACCAGCGCCATCGCGCTCGAACCCACCACCTGCATCGAGGTCGATCGCAACGACATCAGCGTGCTGCTCAGCACCAGGCCCCAGGCCGGGCTCGACATGCTCACCGTCCTCGCCGGCGAGATTCACAGCGCACAGCGCGTCATCTCCGGCCGCGCCTACCGCAACCCCAACGAACTCATCGACGAGCAGGAGACCTTCGGCGAACGCATCGCCGACACCGTCGCCAGCTTCGGCGGCTCCTGGACCTTCATCATCTTCTTCGCCGTCTGCCTGGTCAGCTACACGATGCTCAGCAACCTCTGCGGCGGCAAGAGCTGGGACCCCTATCCCTACATCCTGCTCAACCTCTTCCTCTCCATGCTCGCCGCCATCCAGGCGCCGGTCATCATGATGAGCCAGAACCGGCAGGACAAGAAGGACCGCGTCCGCAGCGAGCTCGACTTCGACGTCAACCGCCGCGCCGAGGCCGAGATCCAGGCCCTCAGCCGCAAGCTCCACTACCTCACCGACATCGTCGGCGACATCCACAACCACGTCCACACGCCCAACGAACCCCGCCGCCCGGACGAACCGCAACGCTAGACTTGCCGAGTGCCTTCTGCAAGGACTCTGCATTTTGTCGCGTGCAGTCCTGCTCCAGCAGCGACGCTCTTCCGGTTTGCCGCGCCCAAGCCGAACCACGGCCGCCACCCCGGCTTGAATCCTGCGTGAATTCGTTCAATTGAAACACTTGCTCGTTAGCATCACACCATGCGACTCAGCTTCGTAGTCCCTGCGTTCAACGAAGAAGCCTACCTGCCAGCCTGCCTGGACTCCATCCTCGAACAGACCTGCGCGCTGCCCGCCGGCAGCACCGAGATCATCGTCGTCAACAACGCCAGCACCGACCGCACCCGCGAGGTCGCGCTCAGCTATCCCGGCGTCATCCTCGTCGACGAGCACCGCAAGGGC
>JAJZFE010000211.1 GCA_021798655.1 Acidobacteriota bacterium
CATCACCACGCAGTCGGGTGCCGTGCTGACGCACTCTGTCTACACCGATTGGCAGACGGCCAACCCTGCGACCGTTGATGAGATCTATACCAACGTCACCGTCACCGTGCCCAGCGTCGGCGCTTATTTCGCCGGTCCTAAAACCACTGACGGACGCAGCTATTGCCCCGCCAGCACCCTCGCAAGCACGACATTGCCGCCCAACGTCACCAATGAGTTCATCCCGCGGGTCGACGATAGCACGGCCATCACCGATCAGATCGCAGCCACGACCGACGGCAAGCACATCCTCGGAGCCCATGCCGTCCTCGGCGGCACCTCGACCCTGAGTGATATCGCCATCACCCTCCCTGCTCAGGACGGCTGCCCGATTCCTCCCGCGACTCAACCGACCCTCGGATACTTCAAGAGTTCGTTCACCGTCCAGCCCCTGACCGGAATCAACGCAGCTTCCATCACCAGCGTCGTCCCCTCCAGCAACTCGGCGGTGGCCTTCGTCACCTACACCATGCCTAACGGAGCCACCACCGGCGGCCAACTCCTGCCCATGTACTTCCCGCCCGCCTCCGGCAGCGGCACCATGCAGTTCCTCACCCTGGGCAACGGTGCCACTGCGGCCTCTGCGCCGGTCTCTGGAGTCTTCAGCACCGATAACTTCACCTTCTACGCCGGCACTGGCGCCGCCGATGGCACCTCAGCCGATAACGACGTTCACCTCATCAGCATGACCTACCCCGCCGGCGGAGTTCCTACAGCCACTGAACTCTCCGGCAACATCATCTCCCCGCAGTTGCCGTTCTGCAGCCCGAACGGCAGTGGAGGCTGCCTGCTGACGAGCACCGGCGATGCTCCGGTCAACCTCATCGCCCAGCACCCCAAGAAGACCACCAACTAATCGCTGGTCGCACCCGATCCAACGAAAGGCCCTCGCTCAGGCGAGGGCTTTTCTCTTGCCTCGTCAAAAGCTGTCAAGCCCCCACGCCGCCCGAAAACCGCCAAACCCCTATCAACATTGGCGATTTATATCTCCGAAACTTGGCATAGTTACCCCCACCAACCAGCTACAATTTAACCAGGGGAAGAAAAAGGAAGCAGCCCACACCCTGCATCGTGCGGCGCGGCTAACCCATTTCGATACAATAGGATACCCGCAAAACCCCTGAATCGAACACTTTACACGCACAAACTCAATAACCAGCTTATTTCTGAATACTTTGAGCGAAAAAGTATGGGGGGGGAGGGGTGCCCCCTACAGCTTCAGCCGCGACTCCAGCATCTCGCGTCCAATCGCGTCCAGCACGCCATTGAGGAAGTGAATACTCTCCGGCGCAGCGTAGCGTCGCGCAATCTCCAGCGTCTCGTTGATGATCACGGCCGCGGGCGTCTTCGGGTAGCCGAGCATCTCCGCCACCGCCGCGCGCAGCAGGTTGCGGTCCACCACTGGCATCCGCTCCAGCCGCCAGTTCTGCGCATGCTTCTGGATCAGCGCATCGACCTCGTCCTCGCGCTGTGTGGCCAGCCGATGAATGTCACCCGCAAACCCCCTGGTCTCGTCGTCGACGTCCTCGCGCGAGTCCCAGAAGAGTCGCTCCACCTCTTCCGGCTTCTGCTTGCCGAGGTCGCCCTGAAAGAGCATCTGCATGGCCAGTTCGCGTGACTTGCGGCGGGTTCCCATCAGGATTTCGCCTCTACCGTCTCGCGCTTCGCCGCGCCCAGCTTCTCCTGAATGGAGGCCATCTCAATGGCCGCAATCGCAGCCTCAAACCCTTTGTTTCCGGCCTTTAGCCCGGCGCGGTCCAGCGCCTGCTCCAGCGTCTCACAGGTCAGCACGCCAAACGCATGGGGCACGCCGGTCTCCTGCTGCGACTGCCCAATACCGCGGGCGACTTCGTTGTAGATGGCCTCGTAGTGGGCCGTCTCGCCGCGCAGCAGCACGCCCAGCGTGATGACGCCTGCGAAGCGCCTGCTTTCGGCCAGCGTGCGTGCGGCCGAGGGGATCTCCCATGCACCAGGGACGCGGACGATTTCGATGTCGGATTTTGCGCAGCCGCTGCGGGCCAGAGCGTCGAGCGAACCCTGCAGAAGGCGGTCGGTGATGACCGCATTCCAGCGCGCTACAACGATTGCAAACCTCTTGCCTGCAGCAGATAGATCGCCCTCAATGGCGATGGGCTTGTTGTGCAGCGGGTTCTCCGACTGCCAGAAGCCGACGCTCAAACCGGCGGAAAGATCGACTGTGAACAGGCGCGAGTTCCAGTGCGTCAGCGCGGGCTGAGAGAGCTTGGCGGCGACGTCCTCGGTGCGCTGGTGCGCAACCAGCCAGGCTTGCACAGCGGCATGGACTGAGTCCAGTTGTGTCACCTCAATGAGCAGTGGTGGAACGGCCGGAACGCGGCCTGTGACGAACTCCAGATTGCCGATGGGAGCAAGGAATGCCGCGCCTTTGCCGCTCTCCTCGGCCCATCCTTTGCCCTGCTCGAAGCCCAGCGCGCGGAACAGTTCTCCGAGTTGCGCGAAGGCTTCCTCCGAGGCGACCGGCGCCACGAGTGTAAGTCCCTTAATCATGATTCGATTGTATCCGCTAGAGCGCAAACCCCGAATTTCACCGCACTCTCAGCGCAATCCTGGGCTGCAAATCGACACTCTCAGCACGGTTTTGCTACCCAGCTCTTGTCTCTCCGCGTCTCGGAGCGAGACCCGCGGGATTAAGGCGTACCGGCGGGTTGGAGGATGACCTCGCGGGTGTGCGTGGCGGCGCGAATCTCGGGGGTGCTGCCGTCGTTGAGGATGACCTCGGTCGGTGGAGCTTCGACGATGACCCGGGTAGAGACGTTGGAGAAGCCGGGGATGTGAAGGCGGGTGGTGCTGGTGAAGCTGGCGGAGAGGACGGTGAGAGGAACGTCGACTGCGGGTGCGCCGTCGTTGTGGACGGTGACGGAGACAAGCCAGCCAGCGTCGTGACCTTTACCGGCGGGGAGCAGGCGGGGCTCAACCGCCACGATGGAGAGGTCGGGGAGACCACGGTCGCGGAGCACCCAGTCGGAGAAGAACCAGCCGAGGTCTTTGCCGCTGGTCTTTTCGAGGAGCTTTTCGAAGGCAACGGCCTGGACCGTAGGATCCTCGTGGGAGAAAAGCTGGGTGCGCCATTGGGTGAGGGCCTGCTGGAGTGGCGCGTCGCCAGCGATGCCGCGGAGCATCCACCAGACGGCGGCAGCCTTGCGGCGGTAGTAGAGCTCGTCGGTGGCGGAGACGAGGGGCTGGCCAGCGGGGGCAGAGGCGGCGTCAGCGGCCTGCTCGGAGTCGAAGCCGACTTCGGCGATGTTGAGCGGCTGGATGAGGTTATTGAGGGCAAGGATGGCGGCGGGACGGCCATCGGTCTGCTCAACCCAGAGGAGATCGACGAACTGGGCAAGGCCTTCGTCGAACCAGGGCTGACCAGTCTGGATCCAGGCGTGGGCGAGGGAGTGGGCGAGCGCGGGGCTTGATTTGGTGGACGCCAGCAGGTGCAGAGGAGCGACGAGGAGAGCGCCGTCCTGGAAGGGGTCTCCGGGGTGATCGAGGAGCGTGAGGGGGGTGAGCGGCAGCGGGCCGAACCAGGTCTGGATCAGGGGCGCAATGCGCTCGGCGGAGGCGGTGAGATGCGCGAGGTCGGTGGGGTCGGATGTCTCGACAGAGAGCAGGTCGGTGGTGTTGGGTTGGGAGGCGGATTCCGGGAGAGGCGCGGCGGCGATTTCGGGAAGTTGGACCACGAAGAGGCTGGGTTGGCGGAAGCCGATGGGCTGGGCGGGAAAGTCGGCGGTGGCGATGCCGGAGGCGTCAGCGAGCGGGGCGTTGGGGTTGTCGGAGAAGGCGGTGAGCGGCTGGCGACGGGTGCAGAAGTAGGCGGCGGTGGGCGGTGGGCCGTGGTACTCGACGGCGAGCCGGAGATGGATGGTGGCGAACTGCTCGGCGAGACGCTGCTGGCCGATGGCCTGGAAGAGGGTTGCACCCTCTCCGAGGAAGAGCTGGGGGCTGGCAACGGGATACCAGAGGACATTGCCGAAGCCGCGGAGAGCAACGTCGAGAGGACTCGACGGGGATGCGGGAGAAGCATCAGAGCTGCTGCTACTGCTGCTGTTGCTGGAGGAGGAGGCTGCGGGGCCGATGGCGTCCCAGTCGGTCGTGAGGGCCTGGGTGGGGGAGGCGCCGAGGCGTTCGAGACGTGCGCCGCTGGCGGGCAGGAGGCCAGAGTAGACGGTGTCGAGTGTGAGGATAGCGCCGGGAGCGAGCGGGGTGGGGAGATCGAGGACAGCCTCGGAGGCTTTGCCGGTGTGGTCGGCGTCGGTGTCGATGAGGTGCTGGGTGAGGGGGAGCGCGGTGGAGCCGGTGGGGGCGAGAAGGCTGGCGCTGGCCCAGGTGAGCGAGGAGGAGATTTGCAGGGCGATGCGGGCAAGCGGCTGTGCCCCGATGTTGCGGAGAGTGAGACGGGCGCGCAGGGTGAGGTGCGAGGTGTCGGGGGCAAGGCGAGCGTCGAGATCGTAGGCGGTGAAGAGGATGGAGGAGCGCTGGGCGTCGGTGAGGACAGGGCCGGTGGGGGTCTGGCCGGCGGTGACGGCTTCAGGGGGTGGGGGCGTGTCGCTGTCGGGGGTGGGCGGCGGGGCGCCGTGGCTCTGGAAGAGGACTTCGCCGTGTTGAGGGGTGGGTTGCGGCGGGGTGGTTTGGGCTGGCGCGGCCAGGCTCGCGAGGAGGAGGGCGGCGGGGAGTGCGACATACAGGGGTCTCTCCACTACGCTACGCTCCGGTCGAGATGACGATGGTTTGGGGTGAGTTGGCAAGAAACAGGTTCCTTTAGGGAGGGAGAAGAGCAAGGGCAAAGGCCGATACGGAGATCCTTCGCTTCGCTCTGGATGACGGCGGAAATGGAGTAATGGCAAGGGCGGCGGTTAGGAGCGGTTAAGTGCTTCAGGAGCCGAGGCCTTTGCGGGGCTTTGGTGGTTTAGACTCTGGCGGCGGTGGTTGGGTGCTGTTGCCTGCGCGGCGTTGGCGCATGGCCTCGTACATGACGACGGCGCCGGCTACCGAGACATTCAGCGAACTGACGCTGCCCGCCATGGGGATGCGCAGGAGGTGGTCGCAGGTGCGCTTGACGAGGTCGTGCAGGCCGGAGCCTTCGCTGCCGAGGACCAGACAGACGTCCTGGCGGAAGTCGAAGTCGGTGTAGTTGGGGGTGCCACGCTCGTCGAGGCCGACGATCCAGATGTTGTGCTTCTTCATGGCTTCGAGGGAGCGGGTGATGTTGACGACCTGGGCGATGCGGACGTGCTCGCTGGCGCCGGCGGAGGACTTGGCGGTGACGGCGCTGAGGGGAGCGGAGCGGCGTTCGGGGAGGATGACGCCGTCGATACCGGCGCCGTCGGCGGAGCGGAGCAGGGCGCCGAGGTTGTGGGGGTCTTCGACGCCGTCGAGGGCGAGGAAGAATTTGTTGGGGGAGGGAGAGTGCAGGAGGTCTTCGAGGGCTAGGAATTTGCGCTCGCGGACGAAGGCGACGATGCCCTGGTGGGCGTCGGTTTTGCAGTGGCGGGTGAGCTGATCGCGGGGCTCGGTGGCGATGCGGATGCCCTTGGCGCGGGCAAGTTCGAGGAGCGCGTCCATGCGGGGGTCGCGTCGAGCTTCGCGCTCACGGGCGACGCTGAGGTGGTCGAGGGGTCGGGTGCCGGCGCGGAGGGCCTCCTCGACCGGGTGCAGGCCGTACAAAACATCCATGCTTTGAGTGTAATCGGGGAGCAGATTGGCGGGAGCAGGGGCGGTCAGGACAAAGGGTGGAGATTCTTTCGCGGCGATGGATGCTGCGGCTTAGAATAAAGCTTGGAATCATCGAGTCTTTTCCAGCGAGAGTGGCGTCCATAAGAGGGTGAGAACTCCGATAACACTGACAGCCGAGGCAGCCAGACAGGTGGAGCGTGAAAACGCTGCCATCGCGCGCGGACTGAAGCAGCATGATCCGGAGTTGCTGGACCAGTTGATCGAGACCTATCAGCATCGGCTGATGCGGTACCTGATGTTCCTGACGAGCAGGCGCGAGGTGGCCGAGGACCTGTTTCAGGAGGTCTGGATCCGGGTGCTGCGGAATGGCTCGCAGTACAACGGGAAGGCGCGATTCGATACGTGGATCTTTACGATTGCGCGGAACCTGGTGATCGACCTGTCGCGGAAGCGGACGATGTCGTCGCTGGATGAGATGCGCGAGGGCGGCGAGGACGAACGGCCGTTCGAGATTGTGCAGGAGGGCCCGAGCCCGCTGGAGCAGTTTGAGGGGCGCGAGAATGCGTCAGAGGTGGCGACCGTGCTGCAGAAACTGGAGCCGGCGTACCGCGAGGTGCTGACGCTGCGGTTCCACGAGGAGATGTCGCTGGATGAGATTGCGACGGTGACGCGGGCGCCGCTGTCGACGGTGAAGTCGCGGCTGTATCGTGGGCTGGCAGCGCTGAAGCCGGAGATTTTGAAGCTGCGTTCCGGGGGCCGCGGACGTGGTACTGTACTCGACAAGGTGGAGGTGAGGCCATGAACTCGCTTCGTCCAAAGAACTGGGAGCACGAGGAGCAGGAGCGCGAGGTGACGCAGGCGTTTCGCGGAGCCGTGATGGCGGCCGGAGCGCGCGGCGTGGTGGTGAACAGAACGCATCGCGTGGTGCGCGAACAGGCGCTGCATTTGAGAGAGCGGAGAGAGAAGTCGCGCAGCCTGTGGGTGCCGCTGGGGATTTTTTCGTTCCTGATGCCGGCGATCTGCTATGCGATCTGGAGCGTGCTGGATGGGTATGAGCTGAACCCGATTGGGATACCGACGGCGAGCAACCAACTGATGGTGCTGCTGCTGTGGTCACTGCCGGTAACGGCGGTGGTGCTAGGGATGGTGTGGTTCAAGCGCGGACGCGGCCGCTCGGGTGGTGACAGCGAGGCGCAGCTATGAAAACCGGATGGATGGGAACAGCGTCGAGTGGTACGGACGCGGCTTCGGCTGGAGATGAAGAGCTGCGGATGATTCCGCGCTGGTCGATGGTGCTGGCGGTGGTGCTGTTCCTGGGGATGCAGTACATCTTCCACGCGGTGATGCCGCACCACAAACAGGACATGCTGCCGCTGCGGCTGATGATGGGCTATGCGTGGGGCTCGTTGTTTGCCAGCTATGCGCTGCTGCTGGGGTATGTGAGCCGGGATGTGAAGCGGCGCGGGATGTCGGCCGGGCTGTGGATGCTGGTGTGCGTGGTGCTGCCGGGCGGCATGGGCGCGGTGGTGTACTTTCTGCTGCGGCAACCGGTGCTCTCGCGCTGCCCGAACTGCTCTACGTCGATTGCGGCGAGTTATCACTTCTGCCCGCAGTGCCAGTTCCAGATTTCGCCGGTGTGCGGGCAGTGCCATCGCGGCGTGAAGATCACCGATGCGTTCTGCACCCTGTGCGGGCATGAGCTGGCACAGGATGGAGCCCCTGCACGGCTGCACATTTATAGCGATTAGGGCAGAGTGTAGAGGATAGAGAGAAAGGATTGCGTCGCGGCTTCGGCTTCGTGTTTTCCTGGTTCTCTTGTGCGGACGCGTACACTATTCGCAGCCATGCCTATGCCCCTTACGGCGCTGATTATCGACGATGAGCCGCTCGCACGGCAGGAGTTGCAGTACCTGCTTGATGCTGCGGGCGATGTGTCGGTGCTGGCGCAGGGAACCAACGGCATCGAAGCCGTGGAGCTGATACGAACGCATAAGCCCGACGTGATCTTTCTGGATGTCCGGATGCCCGGGCTCGATGGCTTTGCGGTGCTCAAAAAAGTGATGGCGCTGGACCGCAGGATGAAGCTGCCGCAGGTGGTGTTCGCGACGGCGTTCGACCAGTATGCGGTGAAGGCGTTTGAGGTCAACGCCGTGGATTACCTGCTGAAGCCGTTCGACAACAAGCGCGTGCAACGGACGCTGGAGAAGGTTCGGGAGCGCATGAGCAGCGCGGTGGAGATGGTGGCAGAGAGTCCGGGCAGCATGAATGGGGGCGCTGCCGGTGAGGCGACGGGCGGGCGGATTGCGAGCCGCGTGGCGGGCGCGGAGGCCAAGCTGGATGCGCTGCTGCGCATGGTGGAGGAACGGACGGGCGCGAGTTCGGCTGTGAGCGCGGCGGGAGCGGGGCGGTCGGGCAAGGTGGTGGTGCGGGCGCAGAGCCGGCTGCTGCTGGTCGACCAGAAGGACCTGTGCTTTGCGACGATAGAGGAGGGGCGGATTTCGGTGGTGACGAAGGCGCTCGAGGGCGACTCGAACTGCAGGACGCTGGAGGAGCTGACCGACCAACTGGACCCGGAACAGTTCTGGCGGGTGCACCGGTCGTTTGTGGTGAATATCCAGCATATTCGCGAGGTGGTGCCGTGGTTCAAGTCGAGCTACCAACTGCGCATGGATGACCGCAAGCAGACCGAGGTGCCGGTGAGCCGGTCGCAGACCAAACGACTGCGCGAGCTGTTCAACCTGTAGCGCCGTGGCGGCGAGGTTTTCTTTTGGGGGAAGAGGGGAGACTATGGCCGAGGATCATACCATTGAGACATTCGCGTTCAAGATGCTGCTCAAGAGCATCGGGGTGGTGCTGCTGACGGCGGCGCTGGCGTATC
>JAJZFE010000162.1 GCA_021798655.1 Acidobacteriota bacterium
CTCCTTCGATGTGAACGTGGATCTCCTCGCCGACTTCACCAACTCCCCCCGCGAGCTGGAACGCGCCATGGACAAGGCGAGCATCAACGCGGCCAGCTCCTCGGCCGGCGTGCCCGGCATTGGTGGCGGGCCCATGCCCACCTCCAACCCCCGCGGCACCCTGCTCTATGACGCCGTCTACCTCGCCGCGCACGAGAAGCTCAGCACCCAGACCGGCCGCAAGATCCTCGTCCTGCTCACCGATGGCGGCGACCAGGGCTCGCAGGAGACGCTCAAGACCGCCGCCGAAGCCGCGCAGAAAGCCAACACCATCATCTACGTCATCCTGCTCGCCGACCACCCCTTCTTCGGCAGCTACGGCGATCCCTTCAACGGCAAGTCGCAGATGGAGCAGCTCGCCCACGACACCGGCGGACGCGTCATCGACGTCGGCAACAGCGGCCGCAAGCTCGAAGACGCCTTCGACCAGATTCAGGACGAGCTCCGCACCCAGTACCTCGTCAGCTACACGCCCGTGAACAAGACCGCCGACGGCAAGTTCCGCAAGATCAACCTCGACTGCGGCAAGGGCCTCGACATCCAGGCCCGCAAAGGCTACTACGCCATCGCCGGCGACGACCTCAACAACAACTGATCTCCGTCGCACAATTTCAGGAGCCACCATGCCCATCGCCTCGCCCACGACACCCACCGCCGCTCGCAAAGGTCTTCCCCTCTGGCTCGTCTTTGTGCTGGCCGGCACTGGCTTTCTGCTGGTCGTGCTGGCGTTCGCCGGCGTCATGCTCTCGGTGACGCAACGGTCGCTGCACCGGTCCACGCCCTACAAGGTCGCGGTCGCTCTGGCCAGCCAGTCGCCCTGCGCGGTGGCCCGGCTCGGCCAGCCGGTCGTGCCCGGCCGGTTCATCGTCGGCAGCCTCTCCAGGACCAACGGCGAAGCCTACGCCGACATGGAGTTCCCGGTCAGCGGACCCCTCGGCGCAGGACGCGTCCACGTCGTCGGCGCGCAGAGCAGCGGCCAGTGGAAGATCAACTACCTCAGCCTCCGCACCGGCGACACCCGCACCATGCTCCTGCCCGCCGCACCCTGCCCGTAGAGCCGTTCTCTCTCGGGTGTAGCCGCCCATGCTTTTGGATACTGTCATCCCGCAGCGTAGCGGAGGGATCTACTTCCTGAACAGGCGACTACACCTGATGGCAATCCGCTATAGGCCGCCCGCCTACGCCTCCATCGCCCCCGAGTACACCGCCATCCCCGCCACCGCGTCCACGCCCATCGCATCCAGCGCGTCCACCTCGCCGCGCTCCTTGATGCCCCCTGCCACGATCAGTTGCCGTCCCGTCGTCGCCCGCAGAATCGCCGCCACGTCCATCGGAAACCCCTGCATCGTGCCCTCGGTGTCGACATGCGTGTACAGGAACGCCGCGCAGTAATCCTCCAGCCACGTCACCGCCTCCTCCGGCGTCAGGTCCACCGAATCCTTCCACCCCTTCACCGCCACGCGGCCGTTCTTCGTATCCACGCTGAAGCACAGCGCGTCCTCGCCCAGCGCCTTCTTCAACCCCGCCGCAAACGCCTTCTGCACGCCGTCCGCGCCAAACAGGCTGGACCCATAGATCACGCGCTTCGCCCCGGCATCCAGCAGCCGCTGCCCATCCTCGGCCGTCTTCAGCCCGCCGCCCACCTGGCACGGCAGCCGCCCGCAGATCATCGCCACCAGCTCCGCATTGCTGCCCTGCCGCATCGCCGCGTCCAGGTCGATCAGCTGCACCAGCGGATACTTGCTGAACCGCTCAATCCAGTAGTCAAAGTCATCAAAGGCGAGCTTCAGCGTCTCACCCTGCACGAGCTGCACGATCCGCCCGCCCATCAGGTCAATCGAAGGAATCAACATCCCTACAGTCTACCGGTTCACGCCGCGTGCCTAACCAATTCCACCGTTCGGCGTCCAAGGATTAAACTCCGAATTGGCGACAATCGTAAATTCCCTTCAGCAACATTGAAATCCCGCGATGGAGATTGAAGATGAACAGGCTCCAATGGACACGTCTCTCAGCCGCAGTCGTTGCCTTCGCACTGCTGACCCCGCACACGCCTGCCCAGTTGCCCACGCTCTCTGACGTAGACAGCGGCGACGGAGCAGCAGCCACCGGCCCCCTGCCCGCCTGGGACGTAGCCATCGTGCGGCCACACCCCGCAGGTGATGGCTCCATGTCCTGGCAGATGACAGAAGACAGCGTCCGCCTCTCAAACCTGCCGCTCGAATCGATGATCTGCAACGCCTGGAACATCAAGTCCTACCAGCTCTCGGGCCTCAGTGGCTGGATGACGAACGACCGCTACGACCTCTCCGCCAAGGTGGCCGGCGACGACGTTGCCGCCTACAAAAAGCTGAACAACCAGCAGCGTCGCCTCATGCTGCAGAACCTGCTCACAGAGCGCTTCCATCTCAAGCTCCACTCCGAATCCAAGACGCTCCCGCTCTACAACCTCGTCGTGGACAAAGGCGGCTCGAAACTCAAACCCTCCACCGCAGTCGACCCCCCTTCCGAAGAAGAGGCCAGGGCAAACCCCGACAAGTACAAGAAGGGTTTTATAACGATGGGCCCGGGCCGCTTCGAAGCCACTGGCGAGCCCGTCTCGTCACTTGCCAGCCAGTTGGCCAACGTGTTGGAGAAACCCGTGAACGATACCACTGCCCTCACTGGCCTCTACGACATTGCACTCCACTACCGCCGCGATGAGACAAACGCCGACAGCACCGACGCCCCATCCATCTTCTCCGCCGTGCAGGATCAGCTGGGCCTCAAGCTCGTCCCCGGTAAAGGACCGGTCGAAACCCTGATCGTCGACTCCGCCGACAAGCCCGGCGTAGACTGACTCCGCACAAATCTACTGCGCCATCGGCTGCCATAGCTCCACGCGGTTGCCGTCGCAGTCTCTGATCCACGCAAACTTGCCGAACTCGGAGTCGTCCCGCTTCGGGTCGATCCACACACCCTTGGCGGCAAGCTCCGCCAGCAGCGCATCCATGTCGTCGACGCGATAGTTCGCC
Organism: Acidobacteriota bacterium; assembly: GCA_021798655.1. The sequence continues at coordinate 3,054 of JAJZFE010000162.1, forward strand.
ATCGCCTGCTGCATGGGCTCACCCAGCTGCTCCGCGCTCGCGGAGACGACCGACCACGCCGTCGCGCCCGTGCCCTTCGGCACCTCATCGCTCCACTTGAAGCTCACTCCCCATGGGCTCACCGGAAAACCGAGATGCTCGGCATACTAGGCACTCAGCCGCTTGGGATCGCTCGACCGCAGGAACACTCCGCCCACACTCGTCACTCGCGCCATCGCAATACCTCCGCGAAGGTTTTACGCCTTCAGCTCCGCCACCAGGCGCGTCACCTTGCCCGCATCGATCGTCGCCGCGGCCAGCGCCACACCTGCGCGAATGTCCTCTGCGACCCCCGCCGTCACCAGCACCGCCGCCGCGTTCAGCAGCACCACATCCCGCCGCGCGCCGCTCTCCCCCGCAAAGATGCTCATCAGGATCGCCGCATTCTCCGTCGCATCGCCGCCCTGCAGCGCGCTCGCCTCCGCGCATCGCAGCCCATACTGCTCCGGCGCGACCACGTACTCGCGCACCTTGCCCTCGCGCACCTCGGCCACATGGCTCGGCCCACTGATCGAAAGCTCGTCCATGCCATCCACGCCGCACACCACCATCGCGTGCCGCGCGCCCAGCATCGTCATCGCCTTCGCCACCAGCGGCACCAGCCGCGGCTGATACACACCCATCACCTGTCGCCGCGCGCCCGCCGGGTTCAGCAGCGGACCCAGCACATGCAGCACCGTCCGCACCCCCAGCGCCCGCCGCACCGGCATCACCGCCTTCATCGCCGGATGATGCGACGGCGCCAGCAGAAAACAAAACCCATGCGTCCGCAACGACCCAACCGACTCCGCCAGCGTGTGCGTCACCGAGATGCCCAGCGCCTCCAGCACATCCGCCGAGCCGCACCGGCTCGTCACCGCGCGATTCCCATGCTTGGCCACCTTCGCACCCGCCGCCGACGCCACCAGCGCCGCTGCGGTGGAGATGTTGAAGCTCCCACTCGCGTCCCCGCCCGTGCCGCACGCATCCACCAGCGCTTCGCTCTCGTCGTCGGTCAGCGGCAGCATCGTCGCCGCAGCACGCATCGCCTCGGCAAACCCCGCCACCTCCGCCGCCGTCTCGCCACGCCCGGCCAGCGCGCCCAGCAGCCCGGCCAGCTCCACCTCGCTCGCCTCGCCGCGCAGAATCCCCTGCATCAGCGCCACCGCCTCGTCGTGCGACAGCGTCTCGCGCCCTTCCACAATCCTTCGCAGCTCAACCTGTATCGACATACCTCTCTAACCCTACCAAACCGGGCGCTCCTCCTCCTCTGCGCAACCTCCGCAACCTCTGGCTCCTCCGCGTTTTCCGTGTCGCCCGCTCCCACCCTCGCGCTCCGCATTTCGCCCACGTCGTCCGATAATCGCCGACGCGGCTTGCTACCCCTCCCCGCAACTCGCTACCATTAGCCCGTCTGCAACCCTGCACCCAGGAGCGAGCATGAAGATCCACGAGTACCAGGCCAAGGAAATCCTTCGCAAGTACGGCGTCACCGTCCCCGCCGGCGAGATGGCCACCACCCTCGAAGAGGCCGACACCGCCGCCAAGCAGCTCTTCTCCGCCGGCAACGCCGTCGTCGTCGTCAAAGCCCAGATCCACGCCGGCGGTCGCGGCAAGGGTGGCGGCGTCAAGCTCGCCAAAACCATCCAGGACGCCGACGCCGCCTCCCGCGCCATCCTCGGCATGCAGCTCATCACCCACCAGACCGGCCCCGAAGGCCAGAAGGTCCAGCGCCTGCTCATCGAGGCCGGCTCTGCCATCGACCGCGAGCTCTACCTCGGCCTCGTCCTCGACCGCGCCTCCTCCAAGGTCGTCTTCATGGCCTCCCAGGCCGGCGGCATGGAGATCGAAGAGGTCGCCCACGACACCCCCGAAAAGATCTTCAAGGAGTACATCGACCCGGCCATCGGCCTGCAGCCCTACCAGGCCCGCAAGCTCGCCTTCAAGCTCGGCCTCGCGCCCGCGCAGGTTGGCGAAGCCGTCAAGTTCATGATGGGCCTCTACAAAGCCTTCATCGAAACCGACTGCACGCTCATGGAGATCAACCCCTTCATCACGACGAAGGACGGCAAGCTCGCCGCGCTCGACTGCAAGATCAACTTCGACGACAACGCCATGTTCCGTCACAAGGACCTCAAGGAGCTGCGCGACATCGCCGAAGAGGACCCGCTCGAAGTCGAAGCCAGCAAGTACGCGCTCAACTACATCAAGCTCGACGGCAGCATCGCCTGCATGGTGAACGGCGCGGGCCTCGCGATGGCGACGATGGACATCATCGAGTACGCCGGCGGCAAGGCCGCAAACTTCCTCGACGTAGGCGGCGGAGCCAACCAGGAGCAGATCGAAAACGCCTTCGGCATCCTGCTCTCCGACCCCAACGTGAAGGCCATCTTCATCAACATCTTCGGCGGCATCCTGCGCGTGGACGTGCTCGCCACCGCCGTCGTCGCCGCCGCCCGCAAGCTCGGCGTCACCATCCCCATCATCCTCCGCCTCGAAGGCACCAACGTCGAAGAGGGCCGCAAGATCATCGCGGAGAGCGGCCTGAAGGTCCAGATCGGCGCAACGATGAAGGAAGCGGCTGACCTCGCCGTCGCAGCAGCAAAGGGAAGCCACTAGCTCTTAGCTTCTGGCTTCTAGCTGTTTTTTGTCCAAACCTGCACAGAGCAATACGAGGTTTGAAATGTCGCAACGTGTCGAAGATTTGCAGGTTTGGCAGAAGGCGATTCAGTTGAGCGTTGCAGTGTACAAGCTCACAGGTACGTTTCCGAAACAGGAGATGTACGGTCTCTCCTCCAGCTTCAACGGGCAGCAGTATCAGTGGCAAGCAACATCGCTGAAGGCCGAGGTCGGTTGAATAACGGGGAGTTTCGACAGTTTCTCGGTATGGCGCAGGGATCGAACTATGAAGTACAGACTCAACTCTTCATCGCGCAGGAGTTGGGTCTGGGAACAAAAGATTGCATCCAGCAAGCTCAGAAACTGAACGCCGAGGTCGGTCGTATGCTCACTGCATTCATCGCCAGAGTCTCAGTGAAAAAGCTAGAAGCTAGAAGCTAGGAGCTAGAAGCTATGTCAGTTCTCGTAGGCAAAGAAACCCGTCTCATCGTCCAGGGCATCACCGGCCGCGAAGGCACCTTCCACGCGAAGGGCTGCGACGAGTACGCCGCGCAGTTCGGCAACAAGCTCGTCGTCGGCGGCGTCACGCCCGGCAAGGGCGGCACCACCCACGAAGGCTGGCCTGTCTTCAACACCGTCGAAGAGGCCGTCAACGCCACCGGCGCGAATGCGACGGTCATCTTCGTCCCGCCCCCGGCGGCGGCCGACGGCATCCTCGAAGCCGTCGACGCAGGCATCCCGCTCGTCGTCTGCATCACCGAGGGCATCCCCGTCCTCGACATGGTCAAAGCGCACCCCATCGTCAAGGCGTCGAAGTCCACGCTCATCGGCCCCAACTGCCCCGGCGTCATCTCGCCCGGCAAGGCGAAGATCGGCATCATGCCCGGCCGCATCCACAAGGAAGGCTCGGTCGGCATCGTCTCCAAGTCCGGCACGCTCACCTACGAGGCCGTGTACCAGCTCACGCAGCGCGGCATCGGCCAGTCCACCGCCATCGGCATCGGCGGCGACCCAATCATCGGCACCACGCACATCGACGCGCTCAAGCTCCTCAACGAGGACCCCGACACCGAAGCCATCATCATGATTGGAGAGATTGGTGGCAGCGCCGAGGAGGCCGCAGCCGAGTACATCAAGGCGCACGTCCGCAAGCCTGTCGTCGGCTTCATCGCCGGCCAGACCGCGCCCCCGGGCCGCCGCATGGGCCACGCCGGAGCCATCATCTCCGGCGGCGAAGGCACCGCCGCCAGCAAGATGGCCGCCATGTCCGCCGCCGGCATCCACGTCGTCAAATCCCCCGCCGAGATCGGCGACATGATGGCCCGCCTGCTCGGCAAAGCCTAGCCGCGCCAAAGTCTTGCAAGGCGCCAGAGTCTTGCATCGGGCACAGAGCCGCGTGTACTGTTAGCGACTCTATGCCCGACGCGAAATCCTCGTCCCCAATAGCCAGCGGCCTCCGTCTGGAGATCGCACTCGCGGCTCTCATCGCGATTGCCGTCCTCTTCACATTCTGGAGCCAGCAGCGCTACCCGGCGTTGCTCAAGAAGCTGCACACCGGCACTGCGGTCAAGGTCGCCGGGCCCATCTCCTTCGACGCCCTGCTCAAGGTCACGCCCTCGATGGCACCGGCCGACCGCGTCCTCCGCACCGCCGTCAATTGGCTCTACACCAACCGCTTCGGCATGTACTTCGCCTTGCCCTTCGGTGCCGCACTCATGACGCTCCTCGGCGGTCTCGCTCGCCCCAAGCGCTTCGAAAGTGCCCCTGCAAACATCCTCTGCGGCTTCGCTGCGGGTACACCGCTCGGCGTGTGCACCAACTGCGCCACTCCCGTCGCGCAGGGTCTGCTCGACTCCGGCGCGTCGTCGCGCCTCACGCTCGCGGCCATGATCAGCTCCCCCAGCTTCAATCCCGTCGTCGTGGCGATGGCCTTCGTTCTCTTTCCCCTGCCCCTCGCGCTCTCCCGCGTCGTGGTGCCCTTGTTGCTGCTGGCCCTGCTGCCCTGGCTGGTTCCGGAGACCACAACGCCCTTCGCCCCTCTCGTCCTTCGCGTCGCCCAGCCTTCCGTCATGCGACGGCTCACGGCCTTCTTCGCCGTCTACTTCAAGAACCTCCTGCGGCTTACCCTGATGACGCTGCCCTGGATGCTGCTCGCGGCGCTGCTCGGCGCGCTCGCGGCCGAACTGATCCCCGCCTACGGCACCCGCGTCCCGGTCTCCATCCTCGGCATCGTCGCGGTGGCCCTGCTCGGAACGCTGCTTCCCGTCCCCATGGCGCTGGATGTCGCACTCGCCTACGTGCTCTACCGCTCCGGCGTTCCTGTGCCGTATGTCGCGGCGCTGCTTTGCACGCTGGGCCCGGTCAGTGTCTACTCGCTTTCGGCGCTCTCGCGGCAACTGGGTCGCACGGTCAGTCTGCGTCTTGCCGCCGTTACCGCCGTGCTCGGTGCGCTCGCCGGACTCTTCCAGATGGCGCGCTGAGCCAGCGCCGCGGCCCCTCGCTCGCCGCTCCATTTACAATGGTGGAGCTGCCAAAACGCAAGCAGTCTGCCGTTCAACGACGCCTGCACAACCACTGCAGCAAGGAGATTTTCGTGTCCCAACGCACCTTCAGCATCGTCAAGCCCGACGCCGTCCGCAAGGGCGACACCGGTGCCATCCTGGCCGAGATTACCAAGGCCGGCTTCAAGATCGTCGCCATCAAGAAAATCTCGCTCTCCAAGGCCCAGGCCGAGGGCTTCTACCACGTCCACTCCGCCCGCCCCTTCTTCGGCGAGCTGGTTGAGTTCATGGCCTCCGGCCCCATCTTCCCCATGGTGCTCGAAAAAGACAACGCCATCGCCGACCTCCGCACCCTCATGGGCGCGACCG
>JAJZFE010000307.1 GCA_021798655.1 Acidobacteriota bacterium
GAGGCTTCCTAGGCGGCCTGGGAGGCGTCGCCGACGAGGTGGTTGTTGATGGCGAAGAGGGCGAGTTCGAGCCGGTTCCAGACGCCGACCTTGTCGAAGATGTTTTTGAGGTGGCGCTTGACGGTCTCTTCGGCGATGTCGCAGTCGCGGGCGATGTCCTTGTTGGTCATGCCCTGGGCGATGAGGCGGACGATCTGGAGCTCGCGCACGGTGAGTCCGAAGGTGTTCTGCGGCGGCTGCTTGATCTCCTCCATGAGGTCGTTGAGGACCTGGACGAGGTTGTGCACGGGCTTGCGGCCGAGCCAGTAGTGGCCCTGCATGACGGTGGCGATGCAGGTGGCGAGGTCGGTGGTGAGGGCGTCCTTGAGGACGACGCCGCGTGCGCCGAGCTGGAGGGCTTCGAGGATCTCGCGCTGGCTGATGGCGGAGGTGAGGAGGATGGTCCGGGTGGGAATCTGGATGGTGGTGAGCTCGCGGAGGGTTTCGAGGCCGGGCAGCTCGGGCATGTTGAGGTCGAGCAGAAGGATGTCGGGCTGCATCTCGCGCATCTCGCGGAGGGCTTCTTTGCCATCGGAGGCTTCGCCGACGACGACATACTCGGCGTGGCTCTGCAACATGCGGCGAACGCCGAAGCGGACGACGGGATGGTCGTCGGCGATGAGGATGCGGACGTTTTTGGAGGCGTCGGAGGAGCCGTAGAGGGTGCGGGCGCGGACGACCTCGCGGCCGAGGCGCTCGATGATGGTGGCGATGCGGCGGTCGTCGTGGTCCTCGGCGGCGAGTTCGAGTTCGGTGCAGAGGTTGGTGACGGCGGTGATGCCGACGGTGGTGCTGCCGCCTTTGAGGCGATGGGCGAGGCGTTGGATCTCGGGGTAGTCGCTGCCTTTGGTGGCGGTGGCGATCTCGGCGAGGTCGGACTCGACCTGGAGGTGGAACTCGGTCATGATCTCGGCGACGAGCTCGTTGCCGCCGATGTTCTGGATCTCGGCGAGCTGGCCGGAGAGCATGGCGTGGGGAGGGGGCAGCGGGCCGGGAGCGGAGCGGGTGGAGGCGTCGGGGTGAGCCTCGGCCCAGCGGTCGAGCGCGCGCTTGAGGTCGGCGACGCGGATGGGCTTGGTGAGGTACTCGTCCATGCCGGCGTCGAGACAGATGGCCTCATCGCCGTGCATGGCGTTGGCGGTCATGGCGATGACGTAGGGGCCGCGGACGCCGGGGGTGGCGTTGCGAATGGCGCGGGTGGCGTCGAGGCCGTCCATCTCGGGCATCTGAACGTCCATGAGCACGACGTCGTAGACCTGGCGCTTGAGCGCGTCGAGGACTTCGAGGCCGTTGCCGACAACATCCGCCCGGTAGCCGAGGCTCTTGATCATGCGGATGGCGACCTTCTGGTTGATGGGGTTGTCTTCGGCGACGAGGATGCGGATGTTGCGGGCCGGAGCGGGGTCCTGGGTGGCGTCGGCTTGCGCGGCGGCGGCGGCGGACGGGTTGCCGAGGACGAGGAGCGAGAGCAGGAGCTGTTCGAGGCTCTGGGCCTTGACGGGCTTGCTGAGCCAGCCGGCGGGGACAAAGCCGGAGGGGGCCTCCGCGATGCGCAGGCCGAGCGAGGTGAGGATGACGACGGGCGGGTTGGGCTGTCGGGCGGCGGCGAGGGCGGCTTCGAGCGTGGTGCCGTGCTGGGCAAAGAGCGCGCTGGAGAGCAGGACGGCGTCGATGGGGTGGGTGGCGAGGGCGGCGGCGGCGTCTTCGGCGGAGGCGGCGTGGATGGGCGTGACGCCGAGGCGGCGGAGTTGCGCGCCGATGGCGGCGGCGCTGAGCTGGCTGGCGTCGATGAGCAGCACGTTGCGGGCGCGCAGGGGCAGCTTGGGTCGGGCGACGCGGGGTGCGTCGATGCTGGCCTGCATGGTGAAGTAGAAGGTCGAACCGACGGCGGGTTCGCTTTCGACCCAGAGCGTGCCACCCATGAGCGTGGCGAGGCGTTTGCTGATGGCGAGTCCGAGTCCGGTGCCGCCGAACTGGCGGGTGATGGAGCTGTCGGCCTGGGAGAAGGGCTGGAAGAGCCGGCCGAGGCGGTCGGGAGCGATGCCGATGCCGGTGTCCCTGACGGCGAAGAGCAGGGTGGCGCGGTCGGCAACGCGGTCCTGCAGGGAGACGTGCACGGAGACATCGCCGGCCTCGGTGAACTTGACGGCGTTGGAGAGCAGGTTGACGAGGACCTGGCGGACGCGGGTGATGTCGGCGACGACGCGCGGGGGCGTGGAGGGGTCGATGACGCAGCCGAGTTCGAGGGCCCTGGAGGTGGTGGCGGGGAGGACGAGATCGAGGGCGTCTTCGACACACTCGCTGAGGCTGAACTCGAACTCTTCCAGCTCCATCTGGGAGGACTCGATCTTGGAGAAGTCGAGGATATCGTTGATGATTTCGAGGAGGTTTTCGCCGGAGGAGCGGACGGTTTCGGCGTACTCGCGCTGCTCGCGGGAGAGTTCGGTTTCGAGCAGGAGACCGGTCATGCCGATGACGGCGTTCATGGGGGTGCGGATCTCGTGGCTCATGGTGGCGACGAAGTCACCTTTGGCGCGGCTGGCGGCCTCGGCGGCGTCGCGGGCCTGCTTCATGGTGATCTCGGCTTCGTGGCGGGCGGTGACGTCGCTGAGAGTGCCGGAGGTGCCGAGGCAGTGGCCCTGGGCGTCGAAGGTGAGGCGGGCGAACATCTCCAGCCAGCGGTCGGGACCGTCCTTGGTGCAGAAGCGAACCTGGTGCCGGCAGAACTCGCGCTCGCGGGTGATGAGGGGCCGGAACTCTTCGAGTGCGGGCTCGCGGTCGTCGAGCTGGACGAAGTGGAGGAAGGGCTGGCCGAGGGACTCTTCGACGGAGAAGCCGGTGACGGTTTGCCAGGCGGCGTTGAGGAAGGTCCAGTTGCCCATCTCGTCGGTCTGGAAGATGACCTCGTGGACGTTGTCGATGAGGTCGCGAAAGCGGTTGTCGGCGTCGAAGGGGTTGGCGGCGACGGGTTTGTGCGGGTGGCTGCGATGCAGGGTGCAGAGGTAGCCGAGGGAGGGGTCGTCGGCGAGAGCGGTGAGGGCGAGGGCGAGCTGGACGGAGGTGCCGTCGTGGCGGAGGGCTGTGACCGGGGCGCCGGGGACGGCGAGTGCGGCGAGTGCGGCGAGGAGGAACTGGTCGAAGGCGAGCGCTGCGGGGAGCTGGAGAAGGGCTTCGAGCGCGGTGCCGCGCAGCTGGCCTTCGGGATAGAGGAGCAGGCGTTCGGCGGCGGGGCTGGCGAGGAGAACGAGGCCGTCGGCGTCGAGGGCGAGGACGGCGTCGGAGGAGGCGGCGAGCAACGTGCGGAGGAGCGCGTGTTCGCGCTGGGTGTCCGCGTGCTCGCGCTGGGTGCCTTCGACCGGTGACAGTGGTACAGGCTTCATGATTGCTCCGTGTCGGGGACCACGCTGTGCGATCTGGGTCGCAAGGTCAGAGTCGTAGTGTCCGTTGCAGGCCTTCGAGCAGGCTGAAGGTAATGTTCTGCTTACTGTAGACGAATTATGGTGACGACTCTAGCTCATTTTTCGAGCAGGGTGCCGCTTTTTCATGGGGTTGCAAGGGGGGAGAAGGAGTGGGGCGTGGTGTGGAGCCGATATTCAGCGCTTCTGCGGGTATTTGTCGGCAGGAAGCTGTCTGGTATCAGGGAGAACGTTTGGGAAGGGCGGATGGATTTCAAACCGGGACGGAGTCGGGGGTGGCGTTCGGAAGAGGGAATCGAGGCAGGTACCTGGGCCGATGTGCCCCTTTCGAGGCAGGGCGCGGCCGGGGTGGGGTGGGTATGGTGGAGATACGTGCTTGAAGCACGGGTAGAACGCAGTCGATAGAAAAAGAGATTAGAGAGAAACAAGTTTGCTGGCGGGCCCGAGTCGGAGAGTGTCGGTTGAGTCCTGGTGCCCGCCAAGTTTGCAGAGAGTCGGACTGAGATGCCTGAGACCACCATCACGATTGCGGTCTTTATCGATGCCCTGGGTTGGCGCGTGGCGCGCGAACACGGGTTTCTGTGCGATGAGCTGCCGTACCGCGGGCCGCTGGCGACGACGTTCGGGGCGGGGATGGCGTGCAATTCGACGATCCTGACGGGGGTGAAGCCTCGGGAGCACGGCCACTTTGCGACGTTCACGTATGACCCGGAGAACTCGCCGTTTCGCAAGGTGTGGTGGCCGCGACTGGTGCCGGATTTTCTGACCCGGCGAGGACGCGTGCGCCGCTGGTTCGGCTATCAGCTGAGCCGGTATGTAGGCATGACGCAGCGGCTGGAGGTGCGGAATGCGCCGTTCCACCTGCTGCGGCAGCTGGACTATACAGAACGGCAGAACCTGTACGAGCCGGGCAGCGGCCGGGGCGAGGACGCGACGACGCTGTTCGACGACCTGCTGCTGCATAAGGTGCCGTTTCATGTCTCGGACTGGCGGATGGATGACGAGGCGAACCTGGCGGCGGCGCGGAGCGACCTGGCGACGGGGAAGCCGCGGTTTGCGTACGTCTTTCTGCCGCAGCTGGATACGCTGCAGCAGATGGAAGGGACGGGGTCGCAGCGGGTGGAAGAGAAGCTGCGCTGGTATGAGCAGCAGGTGCGGGAGCTGATCGCGGTGGCGCGGCAGCACTATGGGAAGGTGACGGTGTCGGCGTTCTCGGACCACGGGATTACGAACGTGAAGAAGGTCTGTCCGCTGATGCAGATTGTGAACTCGCTGCCGCTGGAGTTTGGCAAGGACTACTTTGCGGTGTATGACGCGACGATGGCGCGGTTCTGGTTTATGAACAGCGAGGCGGAGCGGTTGATCGGCGACGGGCTGCGCTGCCACCCGGACGGGCAGTGGCTGAGCGATGAGACGCTGCATAGCTGGGGATGCGACTTTGCGGATCGGCGCTATGGCGACCGGTTCTTTCTGCTGAAGCCGGGCGTGATGCTGACGCCGAGCTTTATGAGCCGGGGCCGCATGGCGGGGACGCACGGGTTCGACCCGTCGCATGAGGACTCGGTGGCGTTCTTTGCGACCAATGAGGCGGAGATGCCGAGGCCGCAGGGGCTGGAGGACCTGCGCCGTGTGTTGACCGAGAGCCTGGGGCTGGCTGTCTCGTAGCAGGCCGGTGGGGCCGGCTGGTCTGTGTTCGCTACAGTTTGCGGAAGAAGCTGCCGATAGTTGCAGTGTCGGAGCGGTGTGCCGGAGCGGCGTGCCGGGTTCGGCGTCTCGTGCTGCGGTGTGCAGGGGCGAGACACTTTCAGACAGGAACGGACTGCCCATGTTCTCGATCGTAGGAATTCTGGCCGTGTTCGGCTGCGTGATTGCCGGCTTTTTGATGGAGAAGGGCAAGCTGCCGGTGCTGATCCAGCCGTCGGAGCTGGTGACCATTGGCGGCGCGGCGATCGGCACGGTGTTGACGGCGAACCCGATCCATACGCTGAAGGGCATGGTGGCCGGTCTGCTGGGATGCCTGAAGGGTTCGCCGTACACGAAGAAGCGCTATGTAGAGACGCTGAAGATGATGTTCGACGTGCTGACCAAGGCGCGCAAGGAAGGCGCGGTGTCGATTGAAGCCGACGTGGAAGAGCCGGAGAAGAGCCCGATCTTTGCGAAGTATCCGGCGTTTCTGAAGGACCACCACGTGCGGGATTTTGTGTGCGACACGCTGCGGATGGGCATCACCGGCGGCGTGAACCCGTTCGATGTGGACCAGATGATGGACCTGGACATGGAGGTGCATCACCACGAGGCGGGGCAGCCGAACCAGGCGCTGACGAGTATGGCGGATGCGCTGCCGGGACTGGGCATTGTGGCGGCGGTGCTGGGCGTGGTGGTGACGATGGGCTCGCTGGGCGGACCGCCGGAGGAGATTGGCAAGAAGGTGGCGGCGGCGCTGGTGGGGACGTTTCTGGGGATTCTGCTGTGCTATGGCGTGGCCGGACCGCTGGCTTCGAACATGGCGAAGAGTGTGGAGGAGGAGCACAGCTACTATGCGGTGCTGCGCGTGATCCTGCTGGCGTTCATCAAGGGGACTTCGCCGATCATGGCGGTGGAGATGGGACGGCGCGCGATTCCGGGGCACTCGCGACCGGGCTTCAGCGAGGTGGAGAAGGCGTGCCGCGACAAGGGCGGCGAAGCGACACCGATGGCCAAGGCTGCCTGAGCGCAGGCTGATTGAAGGAGAGGCAGCATGGCAGAGGAAGAGCAGATCGTCATCATCAAGAAGAAGGGCGGCCACGGGGGCCATCACGGCGGGGCGTGGAAGGTGGCGTATGCGGACTTTGTGACGGCGATGATGTCGCTGTTCATCGTGCTGTGGCTGATGAACAGCAGCAAGCCGATTCAGGATGCGGTGGGTGGGTACTTTCGCGATCCGCATGGCACGGCGGACAAGACGGGGACATCGTTTGGAGGATCGGGCGACGCGGACGTGGCCAAGAAGGAAGACATGACCAAGCTGAAGCAGGCGATTCTGGCGTCGCTGCGGCAGATGCAGGACTTCAACAAGCTGCAGAATCATGTGGAGTTTACCGTGACGCCGGAGGGGCTGCGGATTGAGCTGCTGGAGGACGCGAAGGGGACGTTCTTCGAGAGCGGAAGCGCGCAGCCGACGGCGTCGCTGATGGAGCTGTTGAAGGTGCTGTCGAGCGACATCGGGAAGCTGCCGAATACGGTGTCGATCGAGGGGCACACGGATGCGAAGCCGTATCCGGATGCGAACGGGTACAGCAACTGGGAGCTGTCGAGCGATCGTGCGAACATGGCGCGACGGTTGATGCAGGCGAACGGACTGAGGCCGGACCAGGTGGTCCAGGTGCGCGGATTTGCGGACCGCGACCTGCGCCGTGCCGACGCTCCGATGGACCCGGCGAATCGGCGCGTGTCGGTGATTGTGCAGTACCTGGCGAAGGGCGGCAAGGACCTGCCGTTGCTGATGGAGGATGGCCGGCCGAGCCCGACGAAGGCAGCCGCGCCGCACGGGTAGAGCGTCACACGGTCACGCGTCACAGAGCCGGATGTCGAAGCACAGCGGGCGGGGGTTCCGTTGGCGTGGCATGGACGCGTGTTGGTGCGGGCGATCAGGCAAACGATGGAGTACGCCTGATTCCCGAATTGCAACTCAATCTGGAAACGATTCCTCATTCAGCGAGCCCTGCAGATTTCCATGTTCCGTTGCCCTGCCCTGCGTAGTACGGTACGGGTAGCTAAGCAGGAAAGGGCTCTTCGAACATGGTTGCAATTGCAGAAACTACTCTCTCTTTGGCGCACAACGTGGCGAGTCTTCCGGGCGCAGGGCAGCAAGCAGGACGGAAGAGTGTTCTGGTGGTGGAAGACGATGTGGCGCTGGCGCGATTTCTGTGTCGCGAGCTGGAGCGCAACCACTGCGTGGCAGGCATGACGCACGATGCGGAGGCTGCGTTGCGCGAGATCGAGACGCATCCGCACGACCTGATGATCATGGACCTGAACCTGCCGAAGATGGACGGCATGGAGCTGCTGTGCCAGGTGCGACGCACGCAGCCGCGGTTGCCGATTGTGGTGTTGACGGCGCGCAGCCGGGTAGAAGACCGCGTGCTGGCGCTGCAGGGCGGAGCGGATGACTGCCTGATCAAGCCGTTTTCCTGCAAGGAGCTGCTGCTGCGGACGGGCAGCCTGATGCGTCGGGAGGTTGCTGCGCCGGCCGGCCAGGGTGTGGGGGACCTGAGTGTGTATCGCGATGAGCATCGGGTGATGCGCGGGGAGCGTCGGATCGAGCTGACGCCGCGCGAGTTTTCGATTCTGGAGTACCTGCTGGATAATGTGGGTCGGCCGGTGTCGCGGGCGGCGTTGATGCGCGATGTGTGGAACCTGCCGCTGGAGGCGACGACCAACATTGTGGATGTGTACATGAAGTACCTGCGCGACAAGATTGACTATGTCGGAGCGACGAAGCTGATTCGCACGGTGCGGGGCGTCGGCTATGTGCTTGGCGAGGCGTGAGGCGGGCGAGGTGCTGCCAGCCCCTGCGTTGACGGGGCTGAGCGAAGGGCTGCATCTGCTTTCGCAGCCGCTGTCGATCCTGCGCGCGCGGTTGAGCGCGGAGCTGCTCGACGAGATGGACGCGGCGCAGGTGCGCGAGAGTGCGGAGCGCTGCGGTGTGCAGGTGGAGCGGATGTGCCAGGTGGTGGAGACGATGAAGCGTCTTCTGGACCTGCTGCTGACGACGGCGGAGTGTGGGGCCGTGGACGCGGCGGAGCTGGTGGCCGATGTGGTGGACGGTGTGGGACTGGTGCTTGACGACCAGGGCATTGAACTTGTGTGCGAGCTGCCGGAGCCGGGTGTGATGATGGCGGCGGATCGAGAGCGGATGCGACAGGCGCTGACGGAGGCGTTGCTGCTGGGCTGCGGCGTGTCTGCGGCG
>JAJZFE010000165.1 GCA_021798655.1 Acidobacteriota bacterium
CGGATTGCAGGTTCTGCATGCCGAGCTTGAGGCCGTCGACGGAGACAGACATCTTGTTGATGGAGTCGGCGGTCTGCTGGACGAGGTCCTTGAGGACGCCCATGCGCTCGTCGTTGGATTGCTGTAGACGGGCGACCGCGTCCTGAAGCTGCTGGACTTGGGTCTGGAGCTGGATCATGTCCTTGTTGACGGCGTGGGCGGGAAGAGCGGCGAGTGCGGTGAAGAGGACAGTCGCGGCGGCCGTGCGTGCAGTGATGCGAAGCATGAGGCGGAGAGAATGAGAACAGGTCATACGAGTTGAACTCCTCGCCGTCCCATGGATGAGACGGGTGCATTACAAGAATAAGGGCCGCGGCGTTAACCGCCAATAGTAGGCGATTAGCGTAACGCGGCCCCGTGATACATCACTAGCGGTCGATGGAGAACTGATCGCGGCGGTTCTGCTGCCAGCAGCTCTCGGTCTCTTCGGTGCAGAACTGCTTTTCCTTGCCGTAGCTGACGACGCGGATGCGGTCGCCGGCTACACCTGCAGCAACGAGTGCTGTCTTGGCGGCGTTGGCGCGGTTTTCACCGAGGGTGATGTTGTACTCGGCCGAACCACGGTCATCGCAGTAGCCGCCGATGAGGATCTTGATGGCGGGATGCGCGTTGAGGTAGGCGGCGGCAGAGGTGATGGAGGTGGCGGCCTGCGGGCTGAGGTCATAGCTGTCGTAAGCGAAGAAGATGTCCTGCACGTTGGCCTGGAACTGGGCGTCGGAGCCGGAGGCACCGCTGTTATCGGCTGGGGCTGCGGGGACTTCGGGGACGCGGACGGTGACGCGGACGTTTGCCTCGGTGGTGCCGCCGTCGTTCTTGGCTACGAGGTGGAAGTTAGTGGAGCTGGAGGGAGAGACGGTCTGTGTGCCGTTGACCGGGACTTCACCGATGCCGTCGATGCTGACGCTGGCGGCGTTGGTGGTGCGCCAGTTGAGGACGATGGACTGGCCAAGATCAATGGCCATGGGGTCTGCGGTGATAGAGGCCGTCGGCGGAGCAACAGCTTCGGGCGCTGTGGCGGCGGCGGGGGGAGCGGCGGCCTGCTTTTTGTGGCAGCCTGATGCGGTTAAGAGAGCCAGGGTTGCAACCAGTGCAGCCTTATTCCAGAATGACGCGCGATGAGCTAGCATAAGATCCTCTTCTATTGGATGTAGTGCGGCGATGTGATTGACGGGAAGCGTGTTAGATAGCCATAACAATTGTAATATCGTAGGCCGATATTCATTTCTAAAATCTACACTTAGTATCCTACTTCCAACTCCAGTTTGGCATGTCGGCGCCGGACTCAGTGAGGGCACGTTTCTGGGTGCCGTCGGCGAGCATGGTCATGATGCGGTTGTGGCTGTCGATGCCGTCGGGGGAGGTGGCGAAGGCGATGTGGCGGCCGTCGGGGGACCAGGTGGGGAAGTCGCAGCGGCCGATGTCGTGGGTGAGCTGAATCCAGCGTTTGGTGGCGACCTCCATGACGTAGATGTCTTGACCGCCGGGAGCACCGGGTCCGTAGTGACGGTCCCAGGCGAAGGTGATGAACTGGCCGTTGGGGGACCATGAGGGCGAGGTGGCATAGCCGCCGTCGGTCATGCGGGTGACGCCGGAGCCGTCAGAGTCCATGATGTAGAGCTGGGGAAGGCCGGTGCGTCCGCTGATCCAGGCGATCTGCGCGCCGGTCTTGGGATTCCATGCGGGCGAGACGTCGGGACCCTTGTAGTTTGTGATGCGGTGAGCAACGGCTCCCTGAGGATCGGAGACCCATATTTCAGGATCGCCGGTGCGGGAGGAGGAGAAGGCGAGTTGTTGCCCGCTGGGCGACCATGCAGGCGAAAGGTTGGTGCCGCCGACGGAGTTGAAGCGCACGAGGCGGCCGAGGAGAAGCGAGAACATTTTGATCTGGAAGCCGTCGCGGCCGAGCGCGCTGAAGGCGAGCAGGGAGTTGTCGGGGGAGACGCGGGGGGAGATGGAGTCCTCGCCGAGGTGGGTGACGGCGTGCTGGTTGGCGCCGTCGTAGTCCATCATCCAGATTTCTTTGACGCCGGGGCCGGTGTGTTTGGAGTAGAAGATTTTGGATTCGGCGATGCCGGGAGTGCCGCCGCTGAGCCGGAAGATGATGTCATCGGCAAACTGATGGGCGAGCTGGCGGGCCGTATCATCGCTGGCAGTGCCAAGGTATTGCTTGGCAAAGACCTGCGGGTATTGTGTGTTTTTGGAGTCGTCGAGGAAGCCATTGGCTACGAGGTTGGGGCCCTGGACGGCGAGATTGCCGAAGGCGACCATGGCGGCGCTGGCGGGGGCCTGCGACCATTGGGCGAGATTGATCTCGGCGGGTGAGCCTGGGGTGGTCTGGGGGAGAAGGCTCTTGGAGACGACGTCAAAGATGCCGGCAGAGTTGAGGTCGGAGAAGAGAACGGCGTCGAAGGTGTGCGTGTAAGCGTCGGCGGTGGGCGCGGCGGACTTGAAATTAGCGGCGGCGAGACGGATGCTTGAGGCGCCGGAGCTGGTCTCAAGATGGAAGGTGTCCTGCGCGCGGAGGGTGGAGGCAGAGAGCAGAAGAAACAGGGATGCAACCAGCGGGAGGGTGGGCCAGGATTGCATACGTTGTGCGAATCGATTCACTATTCTTTTCTCCAGTGGATGGTGCTTGATCGGGTGCTGGGTGGTTGGATGCTCAAAGTGCTTCGCTACTTATGGTAGACGCAGGGAAGGTGCAATTTCGGAGTGAGCAGACGGCCGGTTATTGGAGATGGTAATCAAAGGTGTACTCCACGGTGATTTGATTGCCGGCGGGCAGGGGGCCAAAGGTGTCGATGCGCTGCAGGGCGCGGAGAGCAGAGGTGTCGAGCGTGGGCGAGCCGCTGGGGGTGAGGACGCGGACGTTGGCGGGAGTACCATCGCGCTCGATGTTGAAGAGGAGCGTGGCGCGCTTACCTTGCGAAGCGCGGGGATCGGCTTCGGTGGTGTACCAGTTCTGGGCGACCTTCTGGCTGACGATCTGGACGTAGTAGGCGTAGCGGTTGCCGAAGGTGCGGTCCTGTACGGTGGCGGTGGCGGTGCCGTTCTTGAGCTGGGTGATGGACTGCGGGAGTTGCGTTGCGCTTTCGCCGGTCTGGGCCTTGGCGGTGGCGGGGGTTGGTTGAGGATGCTTGGGCGGTGCGGGCGTGGGAACGGGGCCTAGCTTTTTGGGCTGGGTCTTGCTCTTGACGAGGAGGTCGGTCTCGCGGGGCGGCGGGGCGACGGCCTCTTTGGGCGGAGGGACGGGGGCGGCGCTGGCGTGGTCGGGGGCGAGGACGGACTTGTCGACGGGCTGATACTTCTGCGGCAGGGGGATGGCGGAGACCATTGAGGCCTGGATGGCTCCGACGGAGGAGGCGTCCTCGCCCCAGTGGCTGCTGGTGTGGTCGAGGAAGATGCCGACGGCGATGAAGACCGCGGCGATGAGGACGTGCAGCGCGATGGCACCAAGGACGCCGCGACGGAATTGGTCGTCCGGGGTGGGTCGCGAGATGGCTTCGGTGGTCATGGGTTCGTGAGTGTGGGCGGGGCTAAGTGCCTTGACGCAATGGGCGCGAAGTTAGCAAAGTTTCGCGACGTGGAACAGGTGACGGCGGAAGAAGAAGCAGATCCCTGCGGGATGACAACCAAAGAAGCAAGGGCAACGACAACAGCAACGACAAAAGCAAGGGCAACAACAACTACAGGGGTCCTTCGCTTCGCTCAGGATGACGGCGTGGAACTCGGGATGACGAAACGTTGGGAGTTGTGAGAATCATTTTTGCAGGGGTTGGGTGACGATGCTGATGTTGCTGATGCCGGCCTGCTTGACGGCATCCATGACGGAGGCGAAGGCACCGAAGGGGACTGCTTCGTCGGCGCGGACGTAGATGACTTTCTTCTCGTTTTTGGGGTTGGCCGCGAGGATCGAGGAGAGGTCGTGGATGTTGACGGGCTTGTCCTGGAGGAAGACGTTCTGGTCCTTGTCGATGGTGACGACGAGATGGACTTCAGTGAGCTGGTTGACCATGCGAGTGTGCGGGACAGCAACTTGAACGCCGCTCTGGAGAACGGGTGCCGTGAGCATGAAAATGAGCAGCAAGACCAGGACGACGTCGACCAGTGGTGTGATATTGATGTCGGACAGTGCGGTCTGGGTTTTGCCTCGCGCAGTGAAGGCCATGGTTAGGATTGCCTCCGGCGAGGATCTTCAGGCGGCGGAGGTTGGGTGCCGGGCTGGAAGCGGGCAGCGTTCTCGATGGCGTTGAGGAGTTCGCGGCCGAAGTCGTCCATGCGTGCGGCAAACTCGCGGAGACGGGCGGTGAGTTGGTTGTAGCCCATGACGGCGGGGACGGCGACGATGAGGCCGGCGGCGGTAGTGATGAGCGCCTCGGAGATGCCCGGAGCAACTGCGCGGAGGGTGGCGGCGCCGGCGGTGCCGAGGCCATGGAAGGCGTCGATGATACCCATGACGGTGCCGAAGAGGCCGACGAAGGGACCAACCTGCGCGATCGTAGCCAGCCACGTCATGCGGCTTTCCATGAGGGTGAGGGCTTCGGATGAGGCGGTCTGGGCGGCGCGCTCGAGGCCCTGAGGGTTCGGGGGAGTGCCGCGGCCACCGCTCTGGCGCTGGTACTCCTCGTGGATCTCGTTGAAGACTTCGACGAGGGGGCTCGGCTTGAACTGGTCGGAGACGGCTGCGATCTCCGAGAGGCGGCCAGACTTGCGAAAGGCGCGGAGAAAGCGGCGATTCTGAGTGTCAGCGGCTTTGAAAGAGCGCCACTTGGAGATCATGACGGCCCAGGAGAGAATGCTCATGACAAGCAAGAGTGCGAGCACGGTGAGCGCGGTGGGACCGCTGTTGTGCAGCATCTCGACGAGAGCGCTGGAGGATTGGCCGGTAGGAGCGGGGCTCAGAGCAGCGTCGGTGGGGACCTGAGTGGCTGCGTCCTGGAAGAAGAGAGCGAGAGCGAACAGTGTCATAGGCGTCAATACCAAGTGTAACTGGCGGTGGGATGAGGATGCGAACCTTGGATGGTACGTTGGGGGATGCGGGCCTCGATGGGCTTGGTGGGGGAGGCGAGGGCCCAGGGCTGAAGCCCCTGTTGGTGGGGAGGGTGGGCAAGGGGCTGAAGCCCCCTGCTAATCCGGAAGGGCAAGAGCAGAAGCAACAGCAAGGGCAACAGCAGATTCCTCCGCTGCGCTGCGGAATGACAACCAGAAAGGCAACGGCAACGGCAACAGCAAGGGCAAAAGCAAGGGCAACAGCAAAGGCAACAGCAAGGGCAACAGCAAAGGCCAATACGGAGATACTTCGCTTCGTTCTGGATGACGGCATGCATGGGGGAGGCGTGCCGGGGCACGGCCTTCATGGGGGATGGAGAAAAAAATGCGCGGCCGGGCTTCGGCTCCTGCTATGCTCTTGCGTGAAAGAGACCAATGCATGCTGCTGGAACTGCGCGCTGAGAATTATGCTGTGATCGACCACGCGGTGGCCGTGTTCGGACCGGGGTTGAACCTGTTGACAGGGGAGACGGGGGCGGGCAAGTCGATATTGATTGACGCGCTGGCGCTGATGCTGGGGGGGAAGGCGTCGAGCGACGTAGTGCGCTTTGGGGCCGAGAAGGCTGTGCTGGGGTGCGTGTTTGAGTCGACGCCGGGAGCAGAGGAGATTCTTGAGGCCAACGGGATTGACCCGGAGGGAGATGAGATTCTGCTGCGCCGCGAGATTGGCTCCAGTGGCAAGGGGCGGGTGTTTGTGAATAATCAGCCGGCGACGGTGGCCGTGCTGCGGTTGCTGGCTCCGGAACTGGCGCTGGTGCATGCGCAGTCGGAGACGCTGGTGGCGTTTGATGCGGCGCAGCAAAGGATGCTGCTGGACCGGTTTGGGGACATTGGCTGCGAGGAGGTGGGGGCGGCCTTTGCGCAGTGGCGTGAGGTGGAAGGGCGGATTGCCGAATTGCGGAGCGCGGAGCAGGATCGACTGAGGTTGATGGATTTGTGGAGCTTTCAGGCGAAAGAGATTCAATCTGTGGGCATTGTGGATGCAGAGGAGGATGTGCGGCTGGAGGCCGAGAAGAGGGTGCTGGCCAACTCGGAGCGACTGTTTGCGGGGGCGACGGCGGCGCAGGAGTTGCTGTATGAGGCAGAGGTTTCAGCCGAGACATTGCTGGGGGGAGCGCTGCGGCACGTGGAGGACTTGGCGCGGTTTGATGAGCAGTTCAAGGAGACAGCGCAGCAGTTGGCTGCGGCCAAGGCGGGGGTCGAGGACGCGGCGGCGACGTTGAGGGATTTTGCGGGGAAGGTGACAGCATCGCCGGAGCGACTGGGGGAGATTGAGGACCGGCTGGCGGCGCTGGACAGGCTGAAGCGAAAGTACGGTAGCAGTCTGGCGGAGGTGGTGGCGTTTGGGGCGGAGGTGGCGGGGAAGTTGGCGGATCTGGAGAATCGGGATGCTCGGCTGGCGGAGTTGGAGAAAGATCTGACGCTGGCTGCGGCGAAGTATATGGTGCTGGCGCGGAAGCTCTCGGCGGAGAGAGGCGCGGCAGCGAAGAAGCTGGCGAAGGTGGCGGAGCGGCAGATTAATGAGTTGGCTATGCAGACGCGGTTTGAGGTGGTGGTGGCTTCGCGCGAGGAGGTGGAGGCCTGGACGGCGTTTGGATGGGACAGGGTGGAGTGCAGGATTGCGACGAATCCGGGGGAGCCGCTGAAGGCGCTGACGGAGATTGCGTCGGGGGGAGAGATGAGCCGGGTGATGCTGGCTCTGAAGGTGAGCGTGGAGGAGGGGGTGGCTGTGTCGAAGCGGCGGAAGAGCGCGCTGCCGCGGACACTGGTGTTTGATGAGATCGATATTGGCATTGGCGGACGTGCGGCGGAGGCTGTGGGGCAGAAGCTAAAGACGCTGTCGGTGGCGCAGCAGGTGATCTGCATTACGCACCTGCCGCAGATTGCGGCGTTCGCGGACCAGCACTTTTTGATTGAGAAGGCGGAACGCGGAGGACGGACGCAGACCGGCGTGCGGCGGATGGAGCAACGCGAGCGGGTGGAGGAGATTGCGCGGATGCTGTCGGGGGCGAGCCTGACGGAGACGTCGCTGCGACACGCGGAGCAGATGCTGAAGTCGTCCTGCGATCCTGCGCGGACGGCGGGAGTCAAGGGCTAGCGGGGGGAGCTTCAGGTTGTGGGGATAACCTCTGGTGGGCTGGGTGATTCTGAAGAGATATTGCCCAGGGAAGGTTGAGTATGTATGGAAGAAAGAAGCGTGCCCCCGATATGTAGCTGCAGGGTGCCCGAGGGAAAGACGGATTGCTCGCAGGTGTGTGCGGACAGTAGGGAATGACGGAGATCAAGTGCGACTGCAAGCATAGCGTCTGCTCGGGGAGCCAGCTCTCCGCTGCGTTTCGCAAAAGACGCGCGGCTGGGGTCGAGAGGACGTTGTTCCGGTGGAGATGAGTCTTTTCGGGAGTGCCTGGTGGAGACTTAGGGGAAGAAAGCGCGAAGATGAGTCATGGAGATTTGCACCGATTCTGGTTCGCCGGAATGGGGCTAATCGGTGCGGCTGGGGGCCGAAAAAGGTATACTTGGGGAGTGACTGACCCGATTGTATCTCCCGCCGACGTAAAACAACCTGAGGGCGAAACCACCACAAAACGAGTTCTCCTGCTGAAGCCCCGAGGCTTCTGCGCGGGGGTGGTGCGCGCTATCGACATCGTCCAGATTGCGCTGGATACATTTGGCGCGCCAATTTACGTGCGGAAAGAGATCGTACACAACAGCTATGTGGTGAATGATCTGGCGCAGAAGGGCGCGATCTTCGTCAATGAACTGGATGAGGTGCCGGAGGGCGCGCGGGTGATTTACTCGGCCCACGGGGTGTCGCCGGCGGTCTGGGAGAGTGCGCGGGAGCGGAAGCTGAAGGTCATCGACGCGACGTGCCCGCTGGTGACGAAGGTACATATTGAGGCGATCAAGTTCGCCAAACAGGGATATTCGCTGGTGCTGGTGGGGCATCGGGACCATGAAGAGGTGCAGGGGACGCAGGGCGAGGCTCCGGATGTGACGCAGGTCGTGTCGACTGTGGAGCAGGTGGAGGCGCTGGTGGTGCCGGACCCGAACAAGGTGGCGTACCTGACTCAGACGACGCTGTCGCTGGATGAGGCGCGATACATGATTGAGGCGCTGAAGAAGAAGTTTCCGAACATTGCAGGGCCGCATGCGCAGGACATTTGTTATGCGACGGAGAATCGACAGACGGCAGTGAAGAATGTGGCACATGGAGCGGATCTGGTGCTGGTGGTGGGTTCGCGGAACAGTTCGAACTCGAACAGGCTGGTTGAGGTTTCGCAGAATATCGGGACGCAGTCTTACCTGATCGACAAGG
>JAJZFE010000361.1 GCA_021798655.1 Acidobacteriota bacterium
GGCACGACGGCTGAACTTGCTGCCGGGCGATCGGTTCATGTCTCGAAGAGTTGCGGCCCCTGACAGATCAGCGGAGCAGTGCGTCGGCAGCCCAAAGCAGGGGAGCCTGTCCGTGGAAGTCGCCGGTGCGCCGTTTGCGGGCGAGATAGTAGTCGAGGCTGTTTTTCTTCCCGGTGCCTTCGCAGACGTTGGTGACGTCGTTGTTCTGATCGACATAGCCGACGACGGCGATCCAGCCTTTGCGCGCAGCGGGGCCGTAGACGGCGGGCTCAAGCCAGCCGCGTTTGACGCCGGTGATCATGGCGAAGGTGAACATGGCGGAGCCGGAGGTTTCGGGCCAGGACTCATCGCGATCGATGAGCTGTCCCCAGGAGCCGTCCTTGCGCTGGTATTGAAGCAGGGCAGCCATCATCTTGCGATATCCGGCGAGGATGCGCGGGCGCAGCGGGTGATCGGCGGGCAGCGTGCTGAGCATCTCTGCCATACCGGCAGCGACCCAGCCATCGCCGCGGCCCCAGTAAAACGGCACGTCGGGCGCGTGGTAGAAGAGGCCATCGGGCTGCTGCAGCTGATCGAGATACGCGACCATCTCGGTGGCGTCGCGCTCGAGATACTTCTTGTCGCCGGTGGCGCGGTAGGCTTCGAGCTGCAGCATCGTCAACATGTACATGTCGTCGATCCAGAAGCGGGTTTCGGCGGAGAGGCCGTCGGGACGCGGGTCTTCCCACTGGCGGTCGGCCCAGTGGACGCCGTCGGCGAGGTACTTCGGGTCTTTGGTCTCGATGGCGATCTCGAGCGGCACGACGCCGAAGATGGAGTCATCGACGTGATGGCGGGTGGGGATGCGGTCGGCCTCCGCGCCGCCAGGCAGCAAGGGCTCGAAGCGGTGGATGAGCGCTGTCTGCAGAGCGGAGTCGTGGGTGAGCTGCGAGAACTGCAGGGCTCCGTACCAGGTGGCGACCTCGGAGTAATGGATCGTGGCGGTGTACTGGTGCGGACTCGGTACAAAGTGCTCCGCCAGCTTCTTGCCGACTTCCTGCGGCGAGGTTCCAGTGGGCCAGTTGCTGAAGTAGTCCTCAGCTTTTTGAGCCGTAAGGGCGGGGACGCAGAGAGCGATGGCGGCCCATGCGGTGAGCCGGGAGATCATGTGCCGCGTAGAGCGAGTAACGGAGGTAGGCATCAGGGTGTTTCCTTCATCTCGTGGGGGTTGACGTGTCGGAGTGGAAGCGATGCGGTCGCGAAAGATCTTTGATTGGTCCTTAACTATATACTCCGAACGAAATCGTTGACGAGGGTTGCGGAGGGCTAACTGAAGCGCGTTTGCCGCCATAGCGCCCAGCCCCCACCCAGCAGCGCGGCGCAGAGGACGATGCCAAGTCCAGCGACCCAGCGCAGACTCATCTGCAAGGGCGGTATGAGCGCCTTTGACCCCAGCCAGAGGAAGAGCCCTGTGGCGGCGGCGACGATGGCGACGTCCCACCATCGGCGGCGCTGGGTGCGGGAACCGAACTCGTCGCCGCTTTGTGCGAGGAGGACCTCGCGGTAGTCGAGACCGTACCGTTCGCACTCCCGTTCGAGGGACTCGTTGCGCGAGAGGTGCTCGCGACCGGAGGCGACGGCGGTGCTGATGGCGAGTGCGCCGAGGATCATCAACGCAGAGCCGCCGAGGACGAGGGCGCGGTGTGCGTGATCGGCAGCGGCGAGCTCGCCGAAGACGAGAGCGCCCCAGGCGAGCCCCCAGAGCTGATTGGTATTGGAGAGCGGAATGCCGCGGCCGATGCCGAGGTACTTGGTGGCGAACTGCTGGAAGAGGTCTCCGACGACCCAGACGAAGCCGCCGAGGAAGAGCCAGAAGAGCAGATGCTGATTGCGCGCGAGCTGGAAGGCAGAGGAGCGCGCGCCGCCATCGAGCGTCCAGGTGAGGACGAACATGGTGCCGAGCTCACCGACCGTGAACGCCGTGACGAAGGAGAGCGGGTTCATGCCGCTGAGGTATGCCTTGCGGTATGGGACGTACATGGTTCCCCACATGAGGCTGGCGCCTGCCGCGGCGATGAGGCCGCGGATGGCATGTGGCGAAGTGGTCGAGCCGCCGTGAAGAGTGCTGAAGCCAAGCATGATCGCGGCGATGACGATGAGCACCGTGCCGACGATGACTTTGACGAGGTTCCTTGGGCCTGCACCTTTGAGTTCGCGGAACAGGAGACGCGCCCAGAGCAGGCCGATGAGCGAGTTGGTGTTCCAGAGCGGGAAGGCCGTCGCGAGACCGACGTCTCGGATGGCGAAGACGGTAAGCGTATTGGCAACGGCCCAGAGCGCGCCTGCGAGGATGGCCCAGACGATCAGATGCTTGCGGGTGAAGAGGTCGGCGAAGACGTATGTAGTGCCCTTGAGCAGAGTGGGAAACGTCCAGCGGG
The DNA here is from genome assembly GCA_021798655.1 of Acidobacteriota bacterium. The sequence goes on from JAJZFE010000361.1 coordinate 2,418, forward strand.
CCGCGAAGATGCCGGCGACCATGTAGAGCGAGATGGCGAAGGGAGAGAGGCCCGCGTTGACGAGCTTGGTCGGAGCCTCCGCTGCACCGAGCCAGACACCGGCAGCGAGGCCGCAGACAACGCCGAGCGCGTGCAGGGAACCGGGTGTGGCGAGAGAGCGGTTCCTGGGCGGGGGCGTGTTGTTGGTTGCCATATCGTCTCCGTGGGGTTGTGGCGCAGTCCGTGTTCGGTGCTAGTGGAGCACGATGAGGAGGATGATCCCTGCGAGCAGGACGAGTGCTGGCACCCAGAACTGAACGTCGGTGAGGATGGCCTTCATCGTGCTTGTTCCGGCGGGTTGCGCCATGGGCGACCTCCTGTGAATGTGGCGATGGTTCGCAGGCCTGAATATACATGCCGAAGTTCAGGTGCTGTCCGGGTACCGTATGGGCTGGGTGGGGTGGATGTCAACTGACGGTGAAGCGGAGAAATACAGTTGCGCATGATTGCTGAAAATTGCTATAAGTTAGCGGTAAAGTGGCGAGCGAAAGTCGCTGCTGATTTCGACCTTTCGATGAGGAGATGGACTCCGATGGCTACACCGACAGCTCTTCCGCCGCAGCCGCTACACGATCTCGATGAATGGGATGATTTTCTTGCCGGACGTTACAAAGAAGGCAAGAGCGAGGCGGAGTTTCGCCAGTACGATGCGACAGCGACGCCGGGTGTGGCTGAGTTCTACAAGCAGAACCACGAGAACATGACGCTGAACTATGTGCTGCAGAAGGAAGCGGAGTACTTCAGCCTGCGCAAGGGACAGAAGACGATCTGGGAAGCTGCGGAGTTTCTGAATACGCTGGTGGACGATAGCGATCCGGATACCGACCTGACACAGATTGAACATCTGCTGCAGACGTCAGAGGCGATGCGCAGAGATGGGCAGCCGCGATGGATGGTGCTGACGGGGTTCATCCACGATCTGGGCAAGTGTCTTTGCCTGTACGGCGAGCCGCAGTGGGGCGTGGTGGGCGATACGTTTCCGGTGGGCTGCGCGTGGTCGAAGGACATAGTGTTCCGCGAGTATTTTGCGAAGAACCCGGACCGCAGCGTGCCGGAGTATCAGACGCAGTATGGCATCTACGAGCCGCATTGCGGGCTGGAGACTGTGCACATGTCGTTTGGGCACGACGGTTATATCGCCGAGGTGATGAAGCTGTACCTGCGCGACGAGTCGCTGTACATGCTGCGGTTCCACTCGTTCTATCCGTGGCACAAGCATGGGGCCTATGACCATCTGTGCAACGACAAGGACCGCTCGATGCTGGAGTGGGTGCTGAAGTTCAACCAGTACGATCTCTACTCGAAGGGGCACACCAAGCCGGACATGAAGGCGCTGAAGCCCTACTATGACGACCTGTTTGCGGAGTTTCTGCCGGCGACGGTGGCGTGGTAGCTGGACGGTGTTCAGGAGTTGATTCGGCTGCGTTAGGTTCAGGGCGTCGGGCAGGTTGGTGCTGGCTCTTCGTCGCGTCTGGACAGGCGATAGGTGGCGATGGTCGCGAGTTTAGTCGAGTGAGGGGTCGTCGGCCTTGTAGGGTTTCTGCATCCGGGCGCGTGCTTCGTTGATGGCGCCCTGGGTGTTGTCGTTGGTCTGCAGCGCCTGGCGATACTCGTTGACAGCGCGCTCGCGCTGGCCGGTGAGGTCGAAGATCTTGCCGAGGTTGACGTGCGACCAGACCTCGGTCCACTTGGGTTCGAGGTTGCCGCGCAGCGCGTCGCGGAAGCTGTTGGCTGCGGCCTGGTAGTTCTTCTGTGTCATGAAAACTTCGGCGAGGCGGTAGTTGGCGAGCGAGCTGCCGCGGTCGGTGTTGAGCGCCTTCTGATACTCGGCGATGGCGCCGACGAGGTCGCCCTGCGCGACGTCCTGCTGGCCGCGCAGCACGGCCACGCGGATGGCAAGGTCGGGCGTGGACTTCAGCAGCCAGTTGTCGGGGTCGATGATAATGTGGCGCGGGCGGCCGAAGGTTTCCACCGAGTAGCGGCTCTCGGTGCCGGAGAGGTCGACGCGGCGGTCTTCGGACTTGCCCTCGGTTTCGATGCGCAGCTCGACCGGCATGGAGAACAGGTCGAGGTCCTGCGAGACGGAGCCGACGGTGCGAAAGCCCTTGCTTTTACTGAGTCGGAAGACCGAGTAGTTGTCCTTGAACTCGGGTGCGCCGGTGCCGTCGAGCCACTGCGAGAAGAAGCTGGTGAGCTGCAGGTCGGAGTTGGCTTCGGCGGTCTTCTGCACCTGCGAGCTGCGGACGCTCTTGTCGATGTTGGAGCTGATGAGGTCGCGGAGGAACTTGAGGAAGACCTGGTCGCCCATCTCCCAGCGGAGCATGTGGAAGACCATCGCACCTTTTTCGAGGGTCATGTCCTGGAACTGCGGGGAGAAAGGATCGAGGCGGCCGAGTGTGGTGAGCGGCTCGGTGTCGTAGGCGAGCGCGCCGGCTTCGGTGTCGAGGATGGCGTTCTGAAAGGCCTGCTTGCCGGAGGAGTCTTCGACAAAGAGCAGCTCGGCGTAACGGCTCATGCCGTTGGTGATCCAGGCATCGTTGAGGGTGTAGGGACTGATCTCGGAGCCGAACCACTGGTGCGCGACGGTGTTGGCGAAGAGGCGAGCGGAGCCGCGGCTGGGCTTGATGGCGACGATCTCCGGCGCCCAGGAGGCGGAGACGGAGTCCTCGGGCAGTTCGACAACATTGAGCAGGCCAGACTCCGCGTTGCCGAACTGCACCGTCATGAACTCGAAGGCGCGCGCCACGTTGACGGCGAAGCCCTTCGCGCTGTCCTTGTTGTCTTCGGTGACGTAGACACGGATGTTGTTGATGCCTGGCGCGGTGATGGCGGGCAGAAACTTGCCGGCGATGAGCGTGCCGGGGAAGCCGGGCTTGCTCCAATTGAAGTCGAACTCGGTCTTGCCGTCGGGCGTGTCGTGCTTGCCGGCGAGGCCGGAGCCGATGACGGTCTCGCCCTGCGGCACGGTGACGCTGATCTGCGCGGTGAAGCGGTCCGTGAAGAGGCCGGGCATCGCGATGGGGAACCATCGACCGGGGTAGAGCAGGATGCTGACGGGGTCGGCGATCTGCGCGAACTTGATGCCGTCGACGGGGCTGGTCTCGACGGTGGGCTTGCCGGCGTAGGTGAAGGTCCAGGTGGCGGTGGTGCCTTTGCTGAGCAGGCTGGCGGGCGTGACGCGGACGGCGTAGTCGCGGACGTTGCGCTCGTAGGTAAGCGTGGTGCCGGAGCCGACGGGAGCTGCGTCGGTGGGCGCCGGCGTGGCTGCAGGCTTCGCGCCGCGCAGCACGGGGCCTGTGTGGATGGGCGCGCGCACAGGCGCAGCAGCGGGTACACCGCCGTCGGTGATGCTGGTGAGGGCGAGGCCGTTGTTGAGGCCAAAGACGACGACGTTGAGGTCGTCCAGCGCGGTGAAGGTGACGGTAGCGGTGGCGGTCATGCGCCCGGAGGCGGGGTCGAGTTCGGTGTGGATGGTGTAGCCGGTGACGTGGATCTGTGCGCGCACGGGGATGGCCGCGCCCGCCGGTGCAGCGGCGATGAGCAGCGTGATGGCGATCCCAAAGGCGGTGAGACGGTTCAGCATGGTTCGAGACCTCGGTGGATGCGGCGGCCTGGGCAAGGCACACCGCCGCAACTGCATAGACGTGTATTTTACGGCTTCGTGGGCGATGCGGATGTTTGTGACGGCAAAGTGCGGTCAGGCGGAGGCGAGCAGGTCGAGAACGGCCGCGACGACGTGGTCGATGGGATGACCGTCGGCATGGAGGAACTGACGTACGTTGGCGAGCGCGGCGAGTTGGGCGTCGCGCTGTGGGGTGTCGGCCAGCAGGGGCGTGAGCGCGGCGGCGACGTTCTCCGCCGTGAAGCGCGACTGCAGCAACTCTGGCACGATGCGACGGCCGGCGATCAGGTTGACCATTCCGACGGGGATGTTGCCATCGGCGTCGAAGGGCGCCGGTAGCTCGGGTGGATACTGCACAAGCTTCCTGGCGAGCGCGAAGGTGAGCGCGGAGACGCGGTACACGACCACGAATGGGTTGCCGACGACAGCCGCGAGGACCGTCGCCGTGCCGCTGGCCACGACGGAAGCGCGGGCGTGGTGGAGCGCTTCGCGGGCGTCAGGCACGAGCGTGATGCGCGGGCGCGTGTTGGGCGTGTGCTCCGTGGGGCCGAAGTAACGGAGGTGTTGCGCGTCGAGTTCGGCGAGGTAGGTGTTGAGCGAGGCGGATGAGAGGGTGCTGGCGACTGGCAGCAGGAATTCGTAGCGCGTGTAGGCGGCGGGGTCACGCGGCGCGGTGGTGGTGTCGCCGTCGAAGGTGGTGTGGGCGGCGGAGGCGGAGAAGAGGTCGGTGACGGCGAGTTCGTGCAGTACCGGGAGGTTCGCGCGAATCTCCTTCCAACGGCTGCCGGGGAGCAGCGCGATCCAGGTGCGCTCGGTGTCGAGTCCGTGCTGCAAGGCGTAGTCTTCGCGCGAGAGGGTTGGCGGCGCGGCTGCGGCGGCGAGCGGATGACCGACGAACTCGGCATCGACGCCGCGGCTGCGATAGAAGGACTCTTCAAAGGGAAAGATAACCAACATGCGCGATACGCGCTGCTGCACCCAGCGCAGACGGCTGCGCTTCCAGGCCCAGAGCTGCGGGCTGACGAACCAGATGACCGGTACGCCCGCCGCGTGCAGATGCCTGGCGAGTCGGAAGTTGACGTCGGGAAAGTCGATAAGCACGGCGACGTCGGGCCGTTGTGCACGGATGGACGCGACGAGCCTGCGGTACTGGCGATAGATGAAGGGCGCGTGGCGAACGACTTCGGTGATGCCCATGTGCGCGACATCTTCGGCGCGGACGACGCGCTGCTGGCCGGCAGCCTCCATCTGTGTGCCGCCCAGGCCGCTGAAGCTGGCCTGCGGAAGCTGCTGGCGAAGCACGCTGATGATGGCAGCGCCGTAGGCGTCGCCGGAGGCTTCGCCCGCAGAGAGAAAGATGCGCGGATTGGATGTGGTCGCGATGAAGATAGTTTATCCGTTGCGGCGCTGGCGTCGCGCGCAGCGTAGGATGTGATTCTGCGGTGAAAGCTAAGAAGGCGGTACAGGGCAGCGTGTCTGCGAGTAAAACCAAAGTGAAAGCGAAGACGATGACCTTCGCCGCGAGGCTCGAGACTGGCGGACAGGCGCTGGGCTGGACGATTGCGCGCGTGCCGTTCGACCCGCGCGAGACGTGGCCGGGGATGATTCGCCTGCGCGTGCGTGGCACCATCTCCGCAGTCGGTGACGGGAACGCCTATCCGTTTCGTACGTCACTGTTTCCTGACACGCGTGCGCGCGACGGCAGGGGTGGGTTCTACCTGCTGGTAAACAAGGTGATGCAGCGCGGAGGCGACGTGCGCGCGGGCGGTGCGGCCGAGTTCCGGCTGGAGCCGGACATGCAGGCGCGCGAGGCGGAGCTGCCCGACGAGCTTGCGGTGCTGCTGGACGATGAGCGCGGACTGCGCGAGTGGTACGACGAACTGGGCGAGTACACCCGGCGCGAGGTCGGCAAGTGGGTGCTGAATGTGAAGACGGACGCGGCGCGGGTGCGTCGCGCGGAGCAGATGGCGGAGCGCCTTCTGGCAGCGATGGAGGGTGAGCGTGAACTGCCGCCTGTGATCGCGGCAGCGTTCTGGCGCAGGCCTGCGGCTCGCAGAGGCTGGGAGCGGATGACGCTCATGCAGCGCCGCGCAGAGCTGTTGGCGGTGTTCCACTATCAGACAGTGAACGCACGCCAGAAGCGTGTGGAGAAGCTGTGCGACGCGGCGGAGAAGCGCGCGTAGTCGCTTGCCCGCGCGCAGTCACTTGCCCTTTAGCAAGGCTATTTGCTGAAGAAGATCTTGATCGAAAGGCCCAGCAGCAACAGGGCAAAGCCCCGTCGCAGCATGGCAGCAGGCAGGTGCTGCGCCCATTCGCCG
>JAJZFE010000109.1 GCA_021798655.1 Acidobacteriota bacterium
CAAGAACGACGACTACAACGCGATCATGACGGAGGCGCTGGCGGACAGGCTGGCCGAGGCGTTTGCGGAGTGCCTGCACAAGCATGTGAGAAATGTGTGGGGGTATGGGCGTGCCGAGCAGCTGACACCGCAGGAGCTGATCGCGGAGGGATATCGCGGGATACGGCCGGCGCCGGGGTATCCGGGCTGCCCGGATCACACGGAGAAGGGAACGATCTGGCGGCTGCTGGATGTAGAGGCGAGGACCGGGATGAAGATCACCGAGAGCTATGCGATGTGGCCGGGGTCGAGCGTGAGCGGGATATACTTTGCACACCCGCAGGCGCGGTATTTTTCGCTGGGCAAGATTGGCAAGGACCAGGTGGAAGAGTACGCGCAGCGCAAGGGCTGGAGCGTGGACGAGGTGGAGCGCTGGCTGGGGCCGAATCTGAACTATTGAGGCGAGGGCGTGAGGCATGAACGCTGCACGAACATTGTTGGAGAGGTTGAGCCGTGGAAGAGTGCTGCGACGCCGGCTGCCAACAGAATTTGGTGGCGCGCCGATGTTGGTGTCGCCGGACGCGAGCCTGTCGTACTGGAAGCCAGGGTTACGTTCAGACCTGTTCGAGTTTGCGGACGAGTTTGTGGATGCGGGCAGCGTAGTTTGGGACATCGGCGCGAACGTGGGGCTGCTGACGATGGCTGCAGCGCAACGGAGTGGAGCGCAGGGACAGGTGGTGGCTGTGGAGGCGGACACCTGGTTGGCAGCGCTGGTGGCGCGGTCGGCCGCGATGCAGCCAGAGACTTCAGCTCCGATTCAAGTGGTGCCCGCGGCGGTGTACAGCGAGCTTGGCGTAGGACGATTTCACGTGGCGCAGCGGGGGCGGGCGATGAACCACCTAGAGGTTGCTGGTGGCGCTCCTGAAGCTGGCGGGGTGCGCGCGACGATGCACCTGGTGACGATCACGCTGGACTGGCTACTGCAGCAGGGGCGCGCTCCGCAGGTGGTGAAGGTTGATGTGGAAGGTGCCGAGGCTGATGTGCTGAACGGCGCTCAGCGTCTGCTGGCTGAGGTGAAGCCAGTGATCCTGTGCGAAGTGTACGAAAAGAATGCTGAATCTGTGACCCGGACACTGCGCGAGCATGGGTATGCACTTTACGATTGGGAGAGCCATCCGAGGGCGCGCGTGGAACGGGCTTGTTACAACACGCTGGCGTTGCCTGAAGCCAGGTAGTCGAACGCGCGGTGAGGAAGTTGCAGTCAGAGACTGTTTGACGAGGGAGTGTTCATGCGGAACTGGTCAGTGAGTGCGGTGATGGCTTTGGTGGGAGTTGCGGCGATGGCGCAGGTGGTTGGCGATCCGCAGTTGCCGGAGCAGGACCGCGTGCTGTCGCGGCAGATCTTCAAGGAGTTTGTTGAGATCAACTCGCAGGATTCGAATGGCAGCGTGACGAAGGTGGCGGAGGCTGCGCGGGCGGAGTTGTTGAAGGCTGGATTTGCGCCGGAGGATTTGATTCTGGCTGGGCCGAACGATCGCAAGATGAACCTGGTGGTGCGGTATCACGGTGCGGCAGGCAGCACGCTGAAGCCGATGCTGATCATCGGGCACATTGATGTGGTGGAGGCGCGCAAAGAGGATTGGTCGACTGATCCGTACGAGTTTGTGGAGAAGGATGGTTTCTTCTACGGGCGCGGCACGCAGGACATGAAGGACTCGGCCGCGATTGCGGTGGAGAGCCTGATCCGTTTGAAGCGCGAGGGCTGGGTGCCGAAGCGCGCGATCACGCTGGCGTTGACGGCCGATGAAGAAGGCGGCAAATCGAACGGCGTGAGCTGGCTGCTGGCGAACCGGCCAGAGTTGATGCAGGCGGAGTTTGTGCTGAACCCGGATGCAGGCGGCGTGACCTCGCACGATGGCAAGGGCATCGCGATGGGCGTGGAGGCGACGGAGAAGACGTATGCCGACTTCAAGCTGACGGCGACCAATCCCGGCGGACACAGCAGCCTGCCGCGGCCGGACAACGCGATCTATGAGCTGATGCACGCGCTGGACAAGCTGGAGGCGCATCCGTTTCCGGTGGAGCTGAATCCGGTGACGCGCGCGGAGTTGGCACAGGAGGCCAAGGCGATGCCGGAGACGAAGGCCAAGCTGATCGCCGGTGTGCTGGCGACTCCGATGGACACCAAGGCGCTGGCGGAGTTTGAGAAGGCGCCGGATGAGAATGCGCTGCTGCGGACGACGTGTGTGGCGACGATGCTGAGCGGTGGCCGCGCGCCGAATGCGCTGCCCGCCGAGGCGACGGCGAATGTGAACTGCAGGATTCTGCCGGGACACTCGCAGGAGCAGGCGCGGCAGGAGCTGATCCGGATCTTCGACGATCCGAAGCTGCAGGTGGAGTACATGGCCGACGATGGGACGCTGAGCCCGCAGGCCCCGACGCGGCAGAGCCTGGCGCCGCCGCCGCCGCTGCCGGAGGTGTTTGTGCCGCTGCGTGCGGTGACGGAGCAGATGTGGCCTGGCATCCCGGTGATCCCGATCATGGAGGTGGGTGCGAGCGATTCGATCTACACCATGCTGGCGGGGATGCCGAGCTACGGCGTGAACGGGGTGGCCATTGATGAGGGCGATGAGCGGATGCACGGGCGCGATGAGCGCGTGCGGGCAGAGTCGTTCTATCGCGGGGCGGAGTTTTACTACCTGTTTCTGAAGGCGCTGACGACGCCGTAAGCTGCTGACAGCAAGGCGCAGACTGAACATTTGGTCATGGACGGCGTGTGGAAACTGCAGCTTGGCGGCGGTGATTTTGCGGTACTTGCGTACCATGTGGAAGTCGAAAAACGGGCCCGCCGACGTGAGAGGATGTTGAAGAGAGCCTGCCGCTCACGTCTCTGCCGGGAGCTTTGGATGTCTGGAGTGGATTGCCGCTGGATGTTGCGAATGGCCCTGCTGGCGGGTCTTGGCGCGGCGTTGGGCGCGACCTGTGGTGGGGGAGTGGAGGCGCAGGTGGCGTGGCGCGCGTCTGCACTGCAGCCGTATGCGCCGCAGACCTCGGCGACCTCGGGCAAACGGCCGGCGCTGAAGGTGCCTGAGCTGAGCGAGGAAGAGCGGGCGCTGGCACGCGCGATTCTGCAGCAGCTGGTGGAGATGGACACCTCGAATCCGAAGGGCAGCACGACGCAGGCGACGGAGGCGTTGCAGCAGCGGTTTCTGGCTGCGGGATTTGCAGCCGAGGATGTGGCGGTTGGCGGGCCAAAGGCCGGTCGCGAGAACCTGGTGGTGCGCTATCGCGGCGCGTTGGACAGTACGGAGAAGCCGGTGCTGTTGATGGGGCACCTGGACGTGGTGCGTGCGCCGCGCGACGAGTGGACGGTGGACCCGTTCAAGCTGACCGAGGCGGACGGCTACCTGTACGGGCGCGGCACGCAGGACATGAAGAACTCCGACGCCGCGTGGGTGATGAGCTTTCTGACGTTGAAGCAGGCAGGGTGGGTGCCGAAGCGCGACATGATTCTTGCGCTGACGGCCGATGAAGAGGGCGGCGGCGATGACGGGATCGAGTGGCTGCTGAAGAACTTTCGGTTGAAGGTGGATGCGGCGTTTGCGGTGAACCCGGATGCGGGCGGGCTGTTGCTGCATGACGGCAAGCCGGTGGAGCTGGACCTGGAAGAGACCGAGAAGGTCTATGCCGACTATGAACTGACGGCGACGAGCGCGGGTGGGCACAGCTCGCGGCCTGTGCCGGACAACGCGCTGTACCTGGTGTCGGACGCGCTGGGGCGGATTGAACGCAGCCCGTTTCCGGTGGAGCTGAGCCCGGTGACGGCGTCGTACCTGGAGGCGGAGTCGCGGCACGAGAGCGAGGAGAAGCGGAGGCTGATCTCGCGCGTGCTGAAGCCGAAGATGGACGCCGATGCCGCAACCGAGCTGACGCAGGACCCCGGCTACAACGCAGTGCTGCGTACGACGTGCGTGGCCACGATGATGCGCGCCGGCGAGGCGCAGAACGCGCTGCCGGGCCGCGCGCGGGCGAATGTAAACTGCCGGATTCTGCCGGGGCACTCGCCGGAGGAGGTCCGCAAGCAGCTGGTGCAGATGGTGAGCGATGTTCGCGTGAAGGTGCAGTATCGCGACGAGAGTGGCGAGCTACTGGACGTGGCTCCGGAGAAGAAGGCGATGGTGCCGCCGCCGCTGACGCCGGACCTGATGCAGCCGCTGCGTGCGGTGACGCAGGAGTTGTGGCCGGGGCTGCGGATCGTGCCGGAGATGGATCCCGGCTCGACCGACTCGGTGTACACGGCGGCGGCGGGCATCCCGACGTTCGGGTTTTCGGGCATGGGCATCGACGACAACGACAGCCGTGCCCATGGCAAGGATGAGCGGCTGCGAGTGGAGTCGTTCTACACCGGCGTGCGGTTCATGTTTGCGATGGTGAAGGCGATGGGCGACGAGTAAGGCTGCGCGGTCAGGACTTGGCGGTGGTCATCGGCGCGGTGTTGCCGGTGGGGGAAGCGCCGGGCTTGGCGGGGGCGTATTTGCTGGCGCACTTGGCCTGCAGCTGCGTGGCGTGGAAGGTGCCGTCGCGGCCGAAGGTGCCGATGGCGAGGGCCTGGGCGTCGTCCTTGAAGGTGTCCGGCGGGGGCTCGGCGCCGATGTAGTCCACGCGCAGGGTGCGGCCCTGCTCGATGAGCGTGAACTCGGCGTTGGGGCCGGAGCGGTTGATGCTGCCGGGCTGCACGTTGCCGGCTACGCGCAGGTTCTTCGAGTAGGCCTTGCTGCCCATCGCGTTCAGCTCGCCGATGGTGACGTAGTAGCTCTTGGTGTCGCGCTGGCCGGAGATGGCGAGCCAGCTGATGGTGGCGACGATCAGCACACCGGCGATGATGAACTTGAGGGCGGGCGACTTGGGCGCGGGGTTGCTCATGGCTGGCTTTATTTTACGCGTGTCTGCGGGGCGGCGTGTGATGCGGGTCACACGCTGCCCCGCCGTCTGCGATGCAGAAGGTCATGCTGCTGCTTCTACCTGCGCCCGCTGACCGGCAACGTGGTTAGAAGTCGACGGTGAGGGTGCGGCGTTCCTGGCTGGACTGCAGGGCGAGTTCGATGAGGCGGATGGTGCGGTAGCCGGCGGAGGCAGGCACGGCGAGCGCGGAGTTGCCGTGGATGGCGTCGCGGACGCTGAGGTAGAACTGGCGGTAGTCGCCGGGGACGGTGGGGTAGTCGCTGCGCTCCAGCTTGACGGGCTCTTCGCGCTGGACGGCGGTGGTGAGCACGCCCCACATGGCTTCGGGCTCGGCGATCCAGGAGCCCTCGGCGCTGATGGTGCTGGCGTCGAGCAAGGGCGGGCGCGTGCCGGCGATGAGGGCGGCCTCCTGCGGATCGAGGCCGAACTTGGTGAAGCTGCCTTGCGTGCCGTGGACGAGAAAACGCGGCGAGGGCTCGGCCGCCAGCATGGTGGAGTGGCACTCGTAGCGCAGGGTTTTCCCGCTGAGCGTGAAGTCGAGCACGATGTCAAAGGAGTCGTCGATGTCGGTCTGGTCGCGGTCGTGGCGCACGCTGGCGGTGATGTGCGTGGGTGCGCCGAAGAGAGCCAGCGCCTGGTCGATGAGGTGCGGACCGAGGTCGTAGAGCAGGCCGCTGGACGGGCCGCCCTGCTCCTTCCACGTGTTGGGGCGCTGGATGGGACGGAAGCGGTCGTAGTGTGAGATGACCTGATTGACGCGGCCCAGCGTGCCTTCGTGGATGAGCTTGCGGACGGTGAGGAAGTCGGCATCGAAGCGGCGGTTGTGGAACGGCGCGAGCACCTTGCCGTAGCGCGCGGCCAGGTCGATCAGCTCGGTGCACTCGGCGGAGGTGGGGGCGATGGGCTTGTCGATGACGACGTGCTTGCCGGCCTTGAGCGCCGCGGCGGCGTACTCGAAGTGCGAGTCGTTCGGTGTGCCGACGACGATGAGGTCGATCTCCGGCGAGTCGATGGCCTCTGCGATGGAGCTGAGGATGCGTGCGCCGGGGTAGAGCGTGCGGACGGCGTCGGCTGTGCGCTGGGCGCTGGCAGGCGAACGCAGCGCGATGGCGGATAGCTCCAGGCCGGGCACGGCGGAGACGAAGGGGCAGTGAAAGACACGCCCGGCGAGGCCATAGCCCAGGACGGCGGTGCGAATCGGGGAGGGACTCATGCACACCATCCTACGACGAAACGGCGGCGATTTTGCGGGCTCGGGCCCGGACAAAGGCCGCAGGCAGGTATCTGGCTTGGCTCATGCGAATGCGGTGGATGGCCGATGGCTTGCGGTTCGACTGGAAAGAGCCGGGAAAATGCGGACAAAGGCGCGGAGCGGAGCCGAAAACGGGTTTTCCGCAGCAAGTTTTTGCATACCTCGGGCGGGCACCCGCATCTGTACTAGACAGATAAGAATATTCTTTCTCCAGACACCGCAAAGAATGGTTCTTCTCCGGCGCAAGGGGCCTGTACGAATGCCCATCGGAAACGAAATGCCACCAGGAGTAGTGCGACCAATTAGCATGGATGACATGGAATCAATGAAGAGAGATGGGCGCAGGCGGATCGCGGGTCTGTGCACGGCACTGGGGGTGCTGATGGCGCTGTCCGCCGGTCTTGTGGCACAGGCGCCGGGCAACTCCGGCCCGCCGACCAGCACCGATGAACTGCCCGTGGCCGTGCAGGCGCAGCAGCAACTGGCGCAACCAGGACCGCCGGTGAACCCGGTCAGCACGGCGTCGCCAGCGGGGCTGGACCAGAGCTTCAAAGGCTCGATCATCGAAGGCAAGGCCACCGATGCGGTGCTGCCGCTGGGCCTGGATGACGCGATCCAGCGCGGGTTGCGGACCAACCTTGGGCTGGTGCTGCAGAACGCGAACGCGCGCGGGCAGGGCGGTCAGCAGCTGGTGCAGCTGCAGGAGCTGCTGCCGAAGATCACCGGCGCGGCGAGCATCACGGTGCAGCAGGTCGATCTGGCTGCGTATGGCCTCAAGTTTCCGGGGATCAGCCCGATCGTCGGACCGTTTCAAGTCATTGATTTTCGTGCCTACCTCACCGACGACCTCATCAACCTGGAGTCGTTTCAGAAGTACCTGGCAGCGAAGCACAACTTCGAGTCGGCGAAGCTGTCCGCGCAGGACGCGCGCGACCTCGTGGTGCTGACGGTCGGCAATACCTACCTGCTGTGCGTGGCGGACAAGGCGCGCATCGCAGCGGTGGAGGCGGAGATGAGCAGCGCGAAGGTCTCGCTGGACCAGGCTACGGCGGCGCATGAGGCCGGCACCAGTCCGCGGCTGGACATGCTGCGCGCGCAGGTGGACTACCAGAGCGAACAGCAGACGCTGATCGCCGCGCAGAACTCACTGGACAAGGACAAGCTGGCGCTGGCGCGGGCGATCGGTCTGCCGCTGGACCAGAAGTTCGAAGTGACGGACACCGCTCCGTTTCACGCGCTCGATACGCCGGATCCTGATGCGGCCGTCGCGCAGGCGTTGAAGCAGCGCAAGGACCTTGCGGCAGCCGTGGAGACGACGAAGTCCGCCGAGGCGCAGAAGAAGGCCGCCTTCGACGACCAGCTGCCAACCGCAAAGATCAGCGGCAACTTCGGCGACCTGGGCGAGACGGTGAACCACTCGCATGGCACCTATCTGGCAGAGGGTGAGATTGAGGCACCGATCCTGCAGCTCGCCAAGAACAAGGGCAACAAGGAAGTGGCAGCGGCGACGCTGACGCAGGCACAGGCAAAGCAAAACGACCAGGTGCAGCAGGTGAACGCCGATGTGCGCGACGCGATTCTCGACGTGCAGACTGCGGCAAAGCTAGTGGACGCAGCGCGCAGCAACGTCGACCTTTCTCGCGAGGCGTTGAGCGAGGCACAGGAACGGTTCAAGGCCGGCGTGGCTGATTCGCTGCCGGTCTCGCAGGCGCTGGCCACCGACCGCCAGGCCGAAGACCAATACATTGGAGCGCTGTATCAGCACAACGTCGCGAAGCTTTCGCTGGCGCGTGCGCTGGGTGTGGCGTCGACGAACTACAACGATTATCTGGGAGGAAAGTAAGCGTGGCTGATACGAATGAGCAGGTGCCGCAGAGCGGACCGGAAGAGCCCAAGGCAAACCGCAGGCCGCTGATCTTCGGCGTGGTGGTGGTCATTGCGCTGATTGCAGCGTTCTTTTACTGGCGATCGACGTTCACCGAAGACACGGACGATGCACAGGTGGACGGCAACCTCTACCAGGTCAGCTCGCGTGTCGCGGGGCAGGTGATCAAGGTCGATGTCGAAGAGGAGCAGGTGGTCCACAAGGGCGACGTAATCGCGGAGATGGACCCGACCGACTACCAGGTGGGTCTGGACCAGGCAGAGGCCAACCTTGCCGCAGCGCAGGCGCAGTACGACCAGGCGACGGT
>JAJZFE010000052.1 GCA_021798655.1 Acidobacteriota bacterium
GGCGAAGCGGCAAACGGCGCCGAGGCGGTGGAGATGGCGACCCGCCTGCAGCCCGACGTGGCCATTCTCGACTACTCGATGCCGGAGATGAACGGGCCACAGGCGGCACGGCTCATTGGCAAGGCATCGCCTGCAACCGGCGTCATCGTGCTGACCATGCACGAGTCGGAGATGGTGGTGCAGGACGTGCTGCAGTCCGGGGCGCGCGGGCTGGTGCTCAAGAGCGATGCGGACCGCATTCTGCTGCGTGCCGTGGAGGCGGTCGCCGATCAGGGCTGCTTCTTCGCCCGGCGCGTCTCGGACCTCGCGGCCGCAAGCTGGACCCAGAGCGGTTCCCGCGGGGTCTCGCAACGCAGCAGCGCAGAGCCCACGCTCACCGAACGCGAGCGCGAGGTGCTGCAGCTGCTCGCCGACGGCAGCACGAATAAAGAGGTTGCGGCCAGGCTGAAGATCAGCGTCCGCACGGCGGAGTCGCATCGCATCAATATCAATCGCAAGCTGGGCTTTCAGTCCGTGGCAGACCTCGTGCGCTACGCTCTCCGAAGCGCCTGATGGCCGTCGCGCCCGCAGGCCGGCGAAGTCGGCGCTCACCTTCCGTACCCGTGTTTTGCACCTCGCAAGGTTCAATTCAGCGACTGCACCCGGCCAAACGCGGTATACTTAGCGAGTGAGCTTTCCAACCTCAGACCCCGTTGCCGTACTCTCTTCCGTTCGTTCCAATGACAACAAGCGCGTCCTGCTGCTCAAGCCCCGCGGCTTCTGTGCGGGTGTGGTGCGTGCCATTGACATCGTTCAGATTGCGCTCGACACGTTTGGTGCGCCGATCTACGTCCGCAAGGAGATCGTCCATAACAGCTATGTCGTCAACGACTTGGCTCAGAAGGGCGCAATCTTCGTCAACGAGCTGGACGAGGTGCCTGCGGGCGCGCGCGTCATCTACTCGGCGCACGGCGTCTCCCCGGCGGTTCGCGACCGCGCCAGGGAGCGTGGGCTGAAGGTGATCGACGCGACCTGCCCCCTGGTGACCAAGGTGCACGTCGAGGCGATCAAGTTCGCCAAGCAGGGCTACTCGCTCGTGCTGGTCGGCCATCGCGACCATGAAGAGGTGGAGGGCACGCAGGGCGAGGCCCCGGACGTCACCCAGGTGGTCTCCACGGTGGAAGAGGTTGCCGCGCTGGTGGTGCCCGACCCGAACAAGGTTGCCTACCTCACGCAGACGACGCTCTCGCTCGACGAGGCGCGCTACATGATCGAGGCGCTCAAGAAGAAGTTCCCGAACATCGTCGGTCCGCACGCGCAGGATATCTGCTACGCGACGGAGAACCGCCAGACGGCCGTGAAGAACGTGGCTCACGGCGCTGACCTGGTGCTGGTGGTCGGCTCGCGCAACAGCTCGAACTCCAATCGGCTGGTCGAGGTCTCGAAGAACCTGGACACCAACTCCTACCTGATCGACAAGGCGGAGGATATTCAGCCGGTATGGCTGGAGGGTGTCACGACGGTTGCGATTACTGCGGGCGCGTCTGCGCCGGAGATTCTGGTGCAGGAGGTTGTGGCCTATCTGCAGAGCCGCGGTTACGGCTCCGTGGAGGAGGTCGAAGTGATGCCGGAGAATGTTCGCTTCGGTCTGCCGCCGGAGATCATCTCGGCCATTGCCGCTGCTCCACGCCTTGCCCCTAACGCCTGATCGAGCCGTCATTTGTTTTGATGTTGCTTCGCCTGTAGCTTCATCCAATCGTCAGAGCCTTCAACGAGAACGAGGAAAACGGGTTTAAGCGTCTTCATCATGAGTACATCGCCCCAAAATTCGCAGGCAGCCGCTACCGTCGCTGCCAAACAGCCCCGTTTCGGCCGGCTTGATCTGGCCATGGACAAGGTAAGCGCCGGCATCGACCGCTCGGTGAGCTGGCTGCTGGGCCAGCAGCACGAGGACGGCTACTGGTGCGGTGAGCTGGAAGCCGACTCCATGCTGGAGGCCGACTACATCTTTGTGCACACGCTGCTCGGCACCGGCGACAAGGGCCGCATGGAGCGCTGCCTCAACGAGATCCTGCGCCACCAGAACGCCGATGGCGGCTGGAGCCTCTATCCCGGCGGGCCGTCCAATGTGAACTACGGCGTCAAGTGCTACCTTGCGCTGAAGCTGATGGGCTGGAAGGCCGACGACCCGGTGCTGGTGCGCGCCCGCGAGAACGTGCTCTCGCTCGGTGGCGTGGTGGCCTGCAACACCTTCACCAAGATCTATCTCTGCACGCTGGGCCAGTATGACTACGACGCCGTGCCGGCCGTACCGCCCGAGATCATTCTCTTTCCCAACTGGTTCTACTTCAACATCTACGAGATCAGCGCCTGGTCGCGCGCCATCCTGGTGCCGCTGTCGATCATCTACGCGAACAAGCCGTTCAAGAAGCTCGCGCCGGAGCAGTCGATCGACGAACTCTTCGTCGGCGGCCGCGAACACTCCGACCTGCATCTGCGCTGGGATCGCAAGCATGTCTTCTCCTGGCGCAACTTCTTCCTGTTCACCGATCGCGTAGCGCACATCGCCGAGCGCGTGCACCTTCGTCCGCTGCGCAAGAAGGCGCTGAAAAAGGCCGAGCGCTGGATGCTGGAGCACTTCGAGCGCTCCGATGGCCTCGGTGCCATCTACCCGGCCATGCTCAACGCGATCGTTGCGCTGGTCTGCCTGGGCTACTCGAAGGACGATCCGCAGATGATTCGCGCGATCGACGAGTTCGAAAAGCTGGGCATCGACCGCCCGGACGGCGAGCCCGGCTACCCGACCCCGACCTTCCGCATGCAGCCGTGCTTTTCGCCTGTATGGGACACCGCGCAGGTGCTCTCCACGCTCGGCGATGTTGGGCTGGCCAAGGACGACGCCCGCCTCGTCAAGGCCGCCGACTGGCTGCTCTCCAAGGAGATTCGCTACAAGGGTGACTGGTCGCACAAGGTCAAGAACGTGGACGCCAGCTGCTGGTGTTTCTTCTTCAACAACGATCATCAGCCCGACGTGGACGACACCGGCGAGGTGCTGCTCGCGCTCAAGGCCGTGGACAATCCACGCGAGCGGTATCAGCATGAGGTCACGCAGCGGTCCATCGACTGGGTCTTCGCGATGCAGTGCCGAAATGGCGGCTGGGCCTCGTTCGACAAGGACAACACGAAGAAGATCTTCGAGTCGATCCCGTTTGCCGATCACAACGCGATGATCGACCCACCCACGGCGGACATCACCGGCCGCATCCTGGAGATGCTGGCCAGCTATGGCTACACGCGCCGCGACAAGCGCGTGGAGAAGGCTGTGCAGTTCATCCTGACGGAGCAGGAGAACGACGGTGCCTGGTTCGGCCGCTGGGGCGTCAACTATCTCTACGGCACGTTCCTCGTCCTGCGCGGTCTGCAGGCGATGGAGTACAGCTACCTGGAGCCCGCCGTGCAGCAGGCTGCCGAATGGATTCGCATGGTGCAGAACGCCGATGGCGGCTGGGGCGAGACCTGCGGCACCTACGACGATCCCGACCAGCGCGGCATCGGCCCGTCCACCCCGTCGCAGACGGCATGGGCGCTGCTCGGTCTGCTCGCGGCGAACGACACGCGTTCGGACTCTGTGGCCAAGGGCATTCGCTGGCTCATCGAGCGCCAGCACGAAGACGGCAGCTGGGACGAACTGATGCCTGGCCGCAACGGCGAAAGCTACTACACCGGCACCGGATTTCCGCGCGTCTTCTACCTCGGCTATCACCTGTACAAGCAGTATTTTCCGCTGCTCGCACTTACCACCTACCGCAAGGCCATGGAGCGCGGCGAACACGAAGCCTGATACGCATCGGACCGTTCGCTTCAGCCCTTACCGAAGGAGTCAACAACATGGCAGTACCCGTATCACAGGCTTTTACCGTAGCCACCTACGTGCTGAAGCAGAAGCTCTCGGGCCGCAAGCGTTACCCGCTGGTGCTGATGCTGGAGCCGCTCTTCCGCTGCAACCTGGCCTGCGCCGGCTGCGGAAAGATTCAGTACCCCGCACACATTCTGAAGGCGCAGCTCACACCGGAGCAGTGCTTCAAGGCGGCGGAAGAGTGTGGCGCGCCGATGGTCTCCATCCCCGGCGGTGAGCCGCTGCTGCACCCGCAGATGCCGGAGATCGTCGCCGGCCTCGTGGCGCGCAAGAAGTACGTGTACATGTGCACGAACGCGCTGCTGCTCAAAGAGAAGCTGCACCTGTTCACGCCGTCCAAGTACCTCAGCTTCTCGGTCCACGTGGACGGCGAGCGCGAGCACCACGACTTCGGCGTCTGCCGCGAGGGCGGCTACGACATCGCGATGGAGGGCATCCACGCCGCGGTGGCCGCGGGCTTCCGCGTGACCACCAACACGACGCTCTTCGATGGTGCCGACCCGAACTCCGTGCGTCGCCACTTCGACCAGATGATGGCCGCCGGCGTCGAGAGCATGATGGTCTCGCCCGGCTACACGTATGACAAGGCGCCGGACCAGAACCACTTCCTGGGCAAGGCCAAGTCGCGCCGCCTCTTCCGCGCCATCCTGTCGAACCGCAACAAGAGCTGGGAGTTCAACACGCACCCGCTCTTCTCCGAATACCTGATGGGCAAGCAGCAGTTCGAGTGCACGCCCTGGGGCATGCCCACGTACTCCATCTTCGGCTGGCAGAAGCCCTGCTACCTGTTGCAGGACGGCTACGCGGATACCTTCGACGAGATGCTGGAGTCCACGAAGTGGGAGGAGTACGGCGCGAGGAGCGGCAACCCGCGCTGCGCCAACTGCATGGTTCACTCCGGTCACGAGGCGTCGGCCGTGGACTACAACTTCGGCTCGCTCAAGGGCTTCATCGAGACGGCCAAGAAGTACATGTTCCCCTCGCTGTATCCCGACGCCGACGCGCAGAAGATCCTGAACGAGTGGCAGTCGGAGGGCCGTATGCCGCTGGTGCAGATCGCCGGCACACCCACCCCGGTCGTCGTCACAACCTCGGTCGATACCAACGTCGGCAGCATGGCAGGAGATTAATTCATGTCCACAGCACAGCAGGAACATCTGAAGATCGAGCAGCTGCAGCAGGTCTCCGCCGACGAACTGGAGCACATCGCCGGCCGCGAGCGCGAGAACCTCGAAGGCTGGATTCCTACCTTCGCCAGCGAAGCCGATGTCCGCGAAGCGCTGGAGAAGGCGTTCGACTATCGCGGCGACGTCACCATCACGCGCAAGGACGGCTCGGTCATTGAGGGCTACCTCTATGACCGCCGCTCCGAGCCCACGCTCGAAGCCTCCGTCGTGCGCCTGATGCCGACGCCGAAGGATGGGCAGGCCTTCGAGCGCGTGATGGTCAGCTACGCCGACATCGCCGCGCTCAACTTCTCCGGCAAGGACACCGCTGCGGGCCGCAGCTTCGACGCCTGGATCAAGAAGTACATGGAGAAGAAGGCCGCCGGCGAGAGCAACATCCAGATCGAGCCGGAGAAGCTCGACTAGCCGCGCATGAAGCTCTTCATCACCGGAGCAACGGGCTTCGTCGGCGCACACGTCGCACAGCTCGCCGCGCAGCAGGGCGCCGAGCTTCGTCTGCTCTCGCGCAGCAGCTCCAACCGCAGCCACCTGCCCGCCAACGCGGATGTCATCACTGGCGATCTGCGCGATCCGTCTGCATTCGCCTCTGCCTTGCAGGGGTGCGACGCGCTCATCCACGTCGCTGCGGACTATCGCCTCTGGGTGCCCGATCCGGCGGAGATGTACAAGGCGAACGTTGAGGGCACGCGCGCATTGCTGCGTGCTGCTCGCGAGGCTGGTGTGCCGCGCGTCGTCTACACCTCCAGCGTCGCGACGATGGGCTTCCAGTACGACGGCACCGTCGTCGATGAAGACACGCCGGTCTCCGAGGCCGCGATGATTGGCCACTACAAGCGGTCGAAGTGGCTCGCCGAACAGGTCGCACTCGAAGCCGCGCGTGCCGGCCAGCACGTGATGGTGCTCAACCCGACCACGCCCATCGGCGCGCTCGACACCAAGCCCACACCCACGGGCCGCATCGTTGTGGACTTCCTCAACAGGAACTTTCCCGCCTACGTCGACACGGGCCTCAACCTCGTCGATGTCGAAGAGATCGCGCGCATGCACCTGGTCGCGCTGGAGCACGGCACTCCCGGGCGGCGCTACATTCTCGGCGGCGAAAACCTCACGCTGAAGCAGATCCTCGACCGCCTGGCCGCTATCACCGGCCTGCCCTCGCCGACGATGAAGGTGCCGCACGCCGTCGCGATGGCCTTCGCCTTCTTCGACGAGACGATCACGGGCAGGCTGCGCGGCAGGGAGCCGCGCGCCACGGTGGAGGCCGTCCGCATGGGCCGCAAGACGATGTTTGCCAGCAGCGCGCGTGCCGAGCGCGAACTCGGCCTGCGCGTGATGTCCGTGGACAGCGCACTGCGCTCCGCCTGCGCGTGGTTCATCGCCAACGGATATGCACCGCCGCCGCCTGCCTGAGTGCTGGCCGATTGCGGTCGCGCAAGCCTTTCGATTGTGAAAGACTGATTGGCGTGTCAGCTTCTCGCAAATCCAACCGGCAGTCGGCTCGTCCGGCCTCGCTGGCCACGCTGGCGGAGCACCTCGGGCTATCGCCGGCCGCCATCTCGCGTGTCCTGAATCGTGTGCCTGCCGCGAAGTCGATTCCGCAGGCCACGCAGGAGCGCATCTTCGCGGCGGCCAAGCTCTTCAACTATCGGCCCAACGTGCTCGCGCGCAGCCTGCAGCGCGGCCACTCCATGACCATCGGCGTGCTGATGCCGGAGGTCTCCGAGGGCTATGCGACACTCGTGCTCGCCGGCATCGAGCAGGCATTGTTGCAGGCCGGCTACTGCTATCTGCTCAACAGTCATCATCGCCGCGAAGAGCTGGTCGAGCGCTCCATCCGGATGTTCGAAGAGCGCTCCACCGATGGCATGATCGCCATCGACACAGTGCTGCACCATGACACCCATCTGCCCACTGTCACCGTCTCCTGTCCGCTGCAGCCGGGCGATGCGATTCGCATTACGCTGGACCACAGCCGCGCCGCGGAGTTGGCGATCGACCATCTCGTCGAGCTGGGCCACACGCGCATCGCCATCCTCAAGGGACAGGCCTTCAGCTCGGACACTGAACCGCGCGCGCAGGCCATTCATCGCGCAGCGGCCAGGGCTGGCATCACGGTTCCCGACGCCCTGATCGAGCAGCTGCAGGGCGATACCCCGACCAGCGAACCCGGCTACCAGGCCGCGCAGAGACTCATCGCGTCAAAGGCGGCATTCACAGCGCTCTTCGCGTTCAACGATGTCTCCGCCATCGGCGCCATCCGCGCGCTTCGCGAGGCCGGCCTCCGCGTGCCGCAGGATGTCTCCGTCGTCGGCTTCGACGACGTGCAGTCGGCCGCATTTCAAAACCCCGCACTCACCACCGTGCGCCAGCCGCTGCACTCGATGGGCATGCTCGCGGCTGAGACGCTGATCCAGCAGATCGCTTCTTCCGCCACGCAGGACGCGGTCCGGCAAGTGATGGTCGATCCTGAACTCATCGTCCGCGAGTCCACCGGCCCTGCGCCTGCGAAGCGGTAGCGGAGCAGCGCCCTCGTACAATAGAAGTAGATGCCACCCTCGCTCGCCATCATCGCCGCTCTGCCTCGGGAGATCGCCTCGCTGGTGCAGGGCGTTCAGCCGGACAGCGCTCTTCTCCGCCGCCGGATCCATCTGTACAGGCTGCCTGCGGCCATCGTCGTCGCTGCGGGCATGGGCGCGTCGCGCGCAACGCTCGCCGTCGAAGCCGCGCTGTCCGCAGGTTCCATCACCACACTGATCTCCGCCGGCCTGGCCGGAGCGTGCACACCTTCGCTCGCGCCCGGCGACGTCGTTGAAGCCAGTACCGTCATCGCGGTCGACACCGGCGAGCGTTTCACGACCTCCGCCTCGCCGCTCTGCATCCTTGCGTCCAGCAGCACCATCGCCAGCGTGCAGGAGAAGCATCGCCTCGCCGCAACGTACAACGCCGCGCTCGTCGATATGGAAGCGGCCACCGTCGCGCGTCTGGCTCTCGCTCATCGCCTGCAGTTTCGAGCCATCAAGGCCATCTCCGACGCGCACGACTTCGAGCTTGAAGCGCTCAATCGCTTTGCCACCGCGCAGGGTCAGTTCCGCACGGCAGCCTTCGCGCTGCACACGGCGCTCCGGCCTGCAACCTGGTCGGCGGCCGCACAACTGGGCCGCAACAGCCAGTTCGCACTGCGCGCACTGCACACTCGCCTGCAGCAGATTATTGCCGCAGAGCCACTACCGTAACTCCAGCAGGGAACACCGCACACCATGCCCGACACACTGCCCACGGCCA
>JAJZFE010000439.1 GCA_021798655.1 Acidobacteriota bacterium
TCGACCATGTACCGTCAAACGGGCATGATGGTGGTAGTCCATCTGACCTCCAGAGAAAACAGATTGCTCGACACAATCAGCTTCTCCGTTCTCGGTCAGATGGACAACAACCTATTGCAACTTCACACCTAGATCGCGGGCCTGTAGCGTGGAAGCAGCCCAAAAGTTTCCCGCATGGTTCGGAGCCCACGGCGATATACTGCGGTGTGCGAATGAAAAAGAAAACTGCGCTCCAGGAGACTGCGACCGGCCACCCTCTGGATCTGGGCGACGGCCGCCGCGTCCGCTCGACGACGGTCATCTGCGTTCGTCGCGGCAATGCAATGGTCATGGCCGCCGACGGCCAGGTAACCCTCGGCTCCACCGTCATGAAGCACTCGGCGAAGAAGATTCGGCGGCTCTATAACGACAAGATCCTGGCTGGCTTCGCTGGCTCTACGGCTGACGCCTTCTCGCTCTTCACCCGCTTCGAGTCCAAGCTCGAACAGTACGGCGGCAACCTCGGCCGCTCCGCCGTAGAGTTGGCCAAGGATTGGCGCACCGACAAGCTGCTGCGCCAGCTTCAGGCGCTGCTCATCGTAGCCGACGCGAAGCAGATGTTCTTGCTCTCCGGCGACGGCGACGTCATCGAGCCCGACGCCGTCGGCAACCCCGAAGAGGGCGGCCTGATCGCGACAATAGGTTCTGGAGGGAGCTTCGCCCTGGCCGCCGCCACCGCGCTGATGGAGAACACTTCCATGACCGCCCGCGAGATCGTCGAACGCAGCATGAACATCGCCGCCGAAATCTGCATCTACACCAACCAGAGCATCACCATCGAAGAGCTGAAAGCTGCGGAATAGATGGCCATTTATTT
Source organism: Acidobacteriota bacterium (assembly GCA_021798655.1). Next base: position 857 of record JAJZFE010000439.1, read on the forward strand.
ACCAGGAACGGCTGAAGACCAGGCGCTCTCGCTCGATGAGATGACGCCGCGCGAGATCGTCGCTGAGCTCGACAAATACGTAGTAGGGCAGGCCGCGGCCAAGCGCGCCGTCGCCGTTGCCCTGCGCAATCGCAGCCGCCGCCAGAAGCTTCCGCCCGAGCTTGCCGAAGAGATCATGCCCAAAAATATCCTGATGATCGGATCGACAGGTGTGGGCAAAACAGAGATCGCGCGACGGCTCGCAAAGCTCACCAACTCGCCCTTCCTCAAGGTCGAGGCGTCGAAGTTTACCGAGGTTGGCTACGTCGGCCGCGACGTCGAATCCATCGTCCGCGACCTGATGGAGATTGCTATCGACATGGTCCGCGAGGAGAAGCTCGACGAGGTGGAAGACCGCGCCGAACTGGCCGCCGAGGAGCGCCTGATTGACCTGCTGCTGGCCCAGGGAGCCAGCTCGGCAGAGAGTCTTTCCTCCCGCATCTCCGAAGCCGTCGATGGAGCCCCCGCCGTGGCCGCCGCTGCTGCTGAGGAGCAGGCGAAGCCGCAGCCGGAGACTGCGAAAGAAGAGTCGGCTGCTGTGCCCACGTTGACCATCGTCGCCAAGAGCGACGCCGAGCACGCACGCGAGCGCGAGCGCCTGCTCATCCAGTTTCGCGAGGGCCGGCTCGACGATCGCATGGTCGAGGTTGAGACCCGCGACCGTGCGCAGCCGCAGATCGAAGTGCTCAGCAACGCGCCCGAAGAGATGGACCAGAGCGGCATGAAGGAGATGCTCGCAGGTATTTTCGGCGGTCGCACCCGCAAGCGCTCCATGAAGATTCCCGACGCCTTCGAGTACCTCACGCAGGAAGAGGAGTCGCGGCTGCTTGATATGGACCATGTCGTCCGCATCGCTGTCGAGCGCGTCGAAGATTCCGGCATCGTCTTCCTCGACGAGATCGACAAGATTGCCGGACGCGAGGGCGGCCACGGCCCCGACATCAGCCGCGAGGGCGTGCAGCGCGACATCCTCCCCATCGTCGAAGGAACGACCGTCAACACTAAGTACGGCATGGTCGCCACTGATCACATTCTCTTCATCGCCGCCGGCGCATTTCACGTCTCCAAGCCCAGCGATCTGATCCCCGAACTGCAGGGCCGCTTTCCCATCCGCGTCGAGCTGCTGCCGCTCACCGTCGAGGATTTTCTGCGTATCCTCACTGAGCCGCGAGCGTCGCTCACCCGCCAGGCCATCGCGCTGCTTGAAACCGAAGGCCTTCACCTGGAGTTCGCTCCCGGAGCGCTCGAAGAGATGGCCAGCTTCGCCTTCCAGGTCAACGAGACGACCGAGAACATCGGTGCGCGCCGCCTGCACACCATCATGGAAAAGGTTCTCGACGAGATCAGCTTCGAGGCGCCCGATATCGTAAAAGCCGGCAGCAGCGCAGTCTCCGACAAGGTTCCCGCGCTGGTGGAGCGTGCCATCGCCACCCCGACCGGCGAGCCCACCTTTGAGCGCGTCCTCATCGTCGACCGCGCGTACGTGGAGAAGCAGGTCGCCAGCATCGTGAAGAACCAGGACCTCAGCCGCTACATCCTGTAGCCGTCCTGTCGTCTGCGCCGTCTGTCCCCGTGCAGCGCGCCGCGATATGCTGAGAGAGTCCCAACTCCATGCAGCCGAGAGCCCTCCCATGACCCCACCGACGCCACGAGGAACCCTGTGAGATCGCAAACCCTGCGCCGCGCTCTGCTGGTCTATCTGCTGATGTTGATCCCCATCGCATGGCTGGCGATGAAGTACGGCCCTTACGCTCTCGACGGCGATGGCATGGCCTACATGGACGTCGCCGACCTGATGCGCGCGCACCAATGGGCAGGCGTCATCAACGCCTACTGGAACCCGCTCTATCCGGCATTGTTGGCGCTCGCCCAGCGTCTCGCACACTCCACGCGGTGGAATGAGCTGCATGCCTACTATGTGCTCAACTTCGTCATCTTTCTCGCGTCCGTCTTCGCGGTGCAGATGTTCGTCTCCGCGCTGGTGAAGCTTCGCCGCCACATGATGCCGCACGCCGACCCGAGTCATGGCGCGGGTCATCTGCTGGGCGACCACGCGCTGCGTCTGCTGGGTGTGGCGCTGGTGGTCATCGCCTCGCAGCGCGAGCTTTCGATGGCCGCCGTCCGCCCCGACGCTCTATTGCAGGCGCTGATGCTCGCGGCCTTCGCCATGCTGCTCGAATCCCTCGCCACGGGCAGCCTCGTCTACGCGCCGCTAATGGGCTTCTTCCTCGGCCTCGCCTATCTCGCCAAGTCCTTCGCGTTCCTCGTCGCGTTCCTCACCATCGCGGTCATGATGCTCTTTCAGGCCTGGGTCCAGCGGCGCAAACTCATGCGTGTGATCGCGGGCGGCGCATTGGCGCTCATCGTCTTTGCGGCGGTAGCCGGGCCGTACGTCGCTGCGCTCTCAAAGCAGAAGGGCCGCTTCGACTTCGGCGACTCCGGCGCGCTCAACTACGCGTGGTACGTCAGTGGCACGGTCAAGATGCATCTTGAACCGTCGATGACCGGCAGCTTCGGCTCGGCCACCGTCAAGCTGATTCATCCCGAGCAGCAGTTGCTCGCGCAGCCCGGCGTCTACAGCTATCGCGCCGAGCCCTACGGCACCTACCCTGCGTGGTTCGATCCCACCTACTTCCACGAGCGCATCATCCCCCGCTTCAACCTCCAGCGCCTGTTGCATCGCGATACGCGCAACGTCGCCCTCAGCCTGCGCTATCTGCTCAATCACCCCGAGGCGTGGATTCTGCTGGCGCTGCTGCTGGTCTGCGGAGCGCGCCTTGACCTCGCAGGCTCCCGCATCGGCGCAGCAGGCTGGCGCCACACCGTCTTCTGGCTGCCGCCCGTCGCCCTCGGCCTCGCGATGTGGGCAATCTACGGCCTGGTCAACGTCGAAGAGCGCTACGTCACGCTGGCCTATCTCGTCATCATCCTGCCGCTCTTCGCCACGCTTCAAACGTCGAACAGCGCCGCCGCCGCCGACAACCCGTGGCCGCGTCGCGCAGCCACGGCGATGATTGCGGTGCTCGCGTTTCTGGCCCTCGGCGAGAGTCTCCGCGTCGCGCTCGAACAACGCCGCAACGAATCCGCCGCAGGCCTCGCCGCGGCATGGTACTCGCCGCGAATCTTCGGCGCGGCCAAAGCCCTCAACGCGCTCGGCGTCGGCTCCGGCGACGAGATCGCCTGCATGGGCACCATCGCCTGCCTCAACGATCCCTACTGGATGCGTCTGGCCGACGTGCGCGTCCTCACCGAAATCTACAACCCCGACGCAACGCATCTGCTCGAAGAGTTCGAGGGCCTGCCAAATCGTCCGCAGGTCGAAGCCGTCCTGAAGCAGCAGGGCGCGAAGGTGCTCGTCGCGGCCTTCGACCCCGGCGCAATGACCGGCCGTACGCCCGCCTCGGCAGGATGGATTCGCCTAGGCGAGTCGGACCTCTACGCTCTGCCGCTGACCATTCCCGTTCCCGCGCCCACCGCGCCAGCAACGCTGCCGTGGGACATCACCGGAGCCGCCAAGCCATGACCCCAACCCCGATCCCGAATCAGATTCCGAACGACAACACGCCCATCGAGTTGACCGTTGTCATGCCCTGTCTGAACGAGGCCGAGACGCTCGCGGTCTGCGTCGACAAGGCCCGCGCGGCGCTGGCCGAGAACCACATTGCCGGCGAGGTCATCGTCGCCGACAACGGGTCTACCGATGGTTCACAAAGTATCGCCGCTGAACACGGCGCGCGCGTCGTTCCGGTCCCCGTGCGCGGATACGGCGCAGCCCTTAACGCCGGCATTCAGGCCGCGCGCGGCAAGTATGTCCTCATGGCCGACGCCGACGACAGCTACGAGTTCGCCCACATTCCGCGCTTCCTCGCCGAACTCCGTGATCGTCCGGACGGCTCAGCGGGTGCCGACCTGGTCATGGGCAATCGCTTTCGCGGCGGCATCGGGCCCAACGCCATGCCCCTGCTGCACCGTTATCTCGGCAACCCCGTGCTCAGTTTTCTCGGCCGCAAACTCTTCCACACCCCCATCGGCGACTTCCACTGCGGCATCCGCGCCTTCAGCAAAGACGCCTACGCCCGGCTCGACCTCCGAACGACCGGCATGGAGTTCGCTAGCGAAATGGTCGTCAAATCTTCGCTGCTCGGCCAGCGCATCGTCGAGGTGCCCACCACCCTCAAGAAGGATGGCCGCAGCCGCCCGCCGCACCTCAAAACCTGGCGCGACGGCTGGCGGCATCTGCGCTTCCTGCTGATGTACTCGCCGCGCTGGCTCTTCCTCTATCCGGGCCTCACGCTGATGATCGTTGGCCTCGGAGTGATGGCCTGGCTGCTGCCCGCTGAGCGCCCCTTCGGCCACGTCAACCTCGGCGTGGACACGCTCGCCTACATGTCGGCGGCCGTCCTGCTCGGCTTCCAACTGGTCTTCTTCGGCGTCGCCGCCAAGGTCTTCGCCATCTCCGAGGGCCTGCTCCCGGAAGACAGGAACTTCGAGCACTGGTTCCGCTACATCACCCTCGAAACCGGCCTGCTGGTCGGTATCTTCCTCGTACTCGTCGGCATCGGCATCGCAGTGTCGTCGGTGGTCTCGTGGTCGCACACTGGCTACGGCCCGCTGCCGCCAGTGCAGATGATGCGCCGCACCCTCCCCGCCATGCTCTGCCTCATGCTCGGCACCGAGATCTGCTTTGCCAGTTTCTTCCTCAGCCTCCTCGGCCTGCGTCGCCGCTAGATCCGTGCTCATGCATGCAGAAAGGCCGCCCCAACCGAGGCGGCCTTTCGTGTCTTCGTCTGTTAGCGTTTACTGGCGAACCGGCCTGGGCAGCTCCGTCAGCCGCTTCTCCAGCATCTTCTCCAAATCTTCCAGCGCCTTCGAGAAGCCGTCGATGCCTTCCTTCAGCTTGTCGTTGGCCATGCGATTCTCGGCATGCATCTTGTCGAACGTCGCCTTGTCGACGACGATCTTCTCAATTGGCAGGTCCGCGCACTTGGCCGCATCCAGCTTGCGCTCCAGCACGCCCTCGGTGTTCTGCAACTCTTCGAGCAGCTTGGGCGCAATGGTCAGCAGGTCGCATCCGGCCAGCTCGATAATCTCGCCGGTATTGCGGAAGCTCGCTCCCATTACGACCGTCTTGTAGCCGAACTTCTTGTAGTAGCGATAAATCTCCGTCACCGACTTCACGCCCGGGTCCTCGGCGCCGCTGTAATCCTTGCCCGTATCCTTCTTGTACCAATCCAGAATCCTGCCGACGAACGGCGAGATCAGCGTGACCTTCGCCTCCGCGCAGGCGATCGCCTGGTGCAGCCCGAAGAGCAGCGTCAGGTTGCAGTGGATGCCCTCTTTCTCAAGCAGCTCGGCGGCCCGGATACCCTCCCAGGTCGATGCCAGCTTGATCAGCACGCGCTCCCGCGAGATGCCCGCGCTCTCATACTGCTGAATAATCTCGCGCGCCTGCTCCATGCTCTTTTCCGTGTCGTAGCTCAGGCGGGCGTCGACCTCGGTGGACACGCGGCCCGGCACAATCTCCAGAATCTTGCGGCCAAATGCGACAGCCAGCGTCTTGAATGCGGCTGCTGCGACATCCTTGTCGGTGGCCTTGTCGCCGGCCTTCTCGCGCGCCTGCTCCAGCACTTCGTCGACGATGTGCTGATACTCCGGCATGCCCGCCGCCGCAGCAATCAGCGACGGGTTCGTCGTCGAGTCCGTCGGCTTGTACTGCTTGATCGAGTTGATGTCGCCGGTGTCGGCAACGACCGTGGTCATGGACTTGAGCTGATCTAAAAGATTCGCCATTTAGGCTCCTATTGCGAGAACACTCGCGAGCGCATTTTGCGCAACGACTTAATTATAGACGCCGCATTACTCCTGCCGATTGGACGCACCCGCTGCTGCTCCGGTTGCGGGCCGCCTAGCCGCCGCGCGGATTCCCCGCCGGATGCGATGGCCACAAAGGAGCAGCGCAAACTTTACAAACCGTTCATAATCAGTCCATGACCGAAGCTAAACATCTCGACCATCGCCATGACGACACCGGACAGCACGGTCCTGAAGAGAAGCAGGAGCCGTACTTGCTGCGCGCTCATAAGGACTGGAAGTTCTGGATCGGCGTAGTCTTCGTCCTTGCTGTCCTCGTCATCTATGTGATGACGCTGGACCTGTCGAACGTACCGCATCCGCACCCGAATCACCTTTGGCGATAAGGCTCCGGTACAGCTCGATCGTCTGCGCCGCAATCGCAGTCCAGGAGAAGTGTTCCTCCACGCGCCTGCGTCCTTCTTCGCCCATCCGCTGAGCCTTTTCGGGGTCGCGCAGCAGATCGGTGATGCGTTCGGCGAGGTCTTTCGCAAACTGCGCCGGACGCATCGGGAAGGTTGTCTCCGGGTGCGCCTCGAAGGGCACCAGATGCCCGGTCTTGCCCTCCACCACCACCTCCAGAATTCCGCCCGTCGCACTGGCCACCACCGGCGCCCGGCACGCCATCGCCTCCAGGTTGATGATCCCGAACGGCTCATATACTGACGGGCAGCAGAACACTGCGCAGTGCGAGTACAACTGAATCGCCTCCTCCTTGGTCACCATCTGCTCAATCCACACCAGGTTGTGGCCGGTCCCGGTGGGGTCGCCAGTGGCAATCGAGTGGCCGCCATCCGCCGTAAAATTCTCCACCGCCGCACGCTGGCTGCCTGGCGTAAATCGCCGCACGGCCTGCACCTTGTCCCGCATCTCGGCCGCAATCTCCGGCGTGTCCGGAGCCCCCGCGCACAGCACAATCTGCGTCCCCGCCGGCAGATACTGGATCGCCTCGACCAGGTGCGTAACGCCCTTCTGCCGCGTGATGCGCCCCACGAACAGCACATACGGCCTCTTCGTATCGACGCCATATTTCTTCAGCGCGCTCATCTCCGGCGTGTATTGATACTGCTCCAGATCGATGCCGTTGTAGATCACGTGTATGCGCTTCGGATCGACATCGGGATAGGCCTTCACAATGTCGCGTTTGGTGCCATTCGAAACAGCCACAATCGCATCCGCGTCGAGGATCGCCGTCCGCTCCATCCATGAACTCAGCGCATAGCCCGTGCCAAGCTGTTCGGCCTTCCACGCTCGCAGCGGCTCTAAAGAATGCGTCGTCAGCACAAACGGAATCCCGTACAGCTTCTTCGCCAGAAACCCCGCCATCGCCACATACCAGGTGTGCGTATGGATGACGTCCAACTCATCCAGCTTCAGGTTTTGCAGCAGGTTTAGCGACAGAGCCTCCAGCGCTCCCTTGAACTTCGCCGTCGTGCCGCCGGAGATCGCATCCCACGGCTGCTCGAAGACGACGCGCAGCTTCGGATCGTCAGGCAGCGCCCGCTCCGGCGTCCCGCCCCACGCATGCACGTCGACCTCGATGGTCTTCGCCAGCTCGCGCGACAGATACTCGACATGCACTCCGGCGCCGGAT
>JAJZFE010000016.1 GCA_021798655.1 Acidobacteriota bacterium
GGCTAGGAAGGCGACCAATCGCGTGCTGTACATTCTGGACGAGCCGACGACGGGGCTGCACTTTGAAGATGTGGCGACGCTGCTGGCGGCGTTCCAGAAGCTGATCGATGGCGGCGGATCGTTGCTGGTGATTGAGCATAACCTGGATGTGATCAAGTGCGCAGACTGGGTGATTGATATGGGCCCGGAGGGCGGCAGCGGCGGCGGACAGGTGGTGGCCACTGGCACGCCGGAGGATGTTGCGAAGGTGAAGGCGTCGTATACGGGGCAGTGGCTGGGAACGGTGTTGAAGTAGGAAGAAGGAAGTAGGAAGTAGGAAATGGGAAGTTGGGGCTAGGGAGTTGCGATGCGTAGTGCGGTGTTGATGGCGGCGATGTTGGTGAGTGGTGTTGGAGCAGCGCAGAACCTGCCGCCAGGGACGCATAGCGTGGACGAGCGCGCGCCGCAGGACCCGGCGCTGGCCGAGGTTGCGGCGGCGGAGACGCTGCTGGAGAAGGGCGACTTTGCCGGCGCGGAGGCGGCGTTGAAGCCGCTGGCCGCGAGCCACGCGAAGGATGCGCGCGTGCAGTATGACCTGGGGTTTGCAGCAGACCACAACAACGATGAGAGTGTGGCTGTGACGGCGTATCGAGCTTCGACTGCAGCCAATGACAGCGTGGCCGAGCCGAAGCTGGCGCTGGGGTTGATCGAGGCGCGAGCGGGAGAGACGAAGGCCGCGCATGAGGACCTGCTGGCGGCGGCGCACACCGAGAGCGCGTCGGCGGAGGTGAAGGGGCGAGCGTTTCGTGCGCTGGCGAACCTGGACGATGGCGAAGACCCGATTGCGGCACAGAGCGAGTTGATGGAGGCGCTGAAGGTGACTGCGCAGACGCCGGCGGATGTACAGCTGGGGGCGGAGCTGGCAGAGCAGATGGGCGAGCCTGGACTGGCGGAGAAGGCGTTTCGCGAGACGCTTGCGGCGAAGCCCGGCGACGCGGAGGCAACGGCGGGACTGGCGCATGTGCTGCTGCAGCAGAAGAAACTGGAGGAAGCCGATACGGTGGTGACGGCGGGGCTGGCGGCGCATCCGGGCGATCCGCGGCTGGTGGCGCAGGCGCTGCCGATCTATGTGGCAGAGAAGAAGTCCGACGTTGCGATTCCGATGATGGAGTCGCTGCGCAGGAGCGATGCGAAGTTTGCGGCGAACGATGAGATGACGCGCGAGCTGGCGCATCTGTACGAGACGCAAAACGATGAGGCACATGCGGAGACGCTGTATGCCGGGCTGGTGACGAAGCTGCCGGATGATCCGACGCTGCTGGACGATCTGGGCTCGGCGGAGGTACGGCTGGGGCAGTACGCGCAGGCGGAGGCCGCGCTGGGCAAGGCGTTTGCGATGCGGAAGCAGTTTGACGACGACGACGCATGGGGCGCGACGGCAGAGCATCTCGCATTTGCGGCGTCGAAGAACAATGATCCGAAGACGGCGCTGCAGGCGCTCGCAGCGCGCGCAACGGTGCTGCCGGACACGCCGACGTCGCTGTACCTGGAGGCGATCTCGCACGATGCGCTGCATGAGAAGAAGCAGGCGGAGATCGCGTACAAGGCGTTTCTGGCAGTGGCGGGCGGGAAGTTTCCTGACCAGGAGTTCGACGCAAAGCACCGTCTGATCGCGCTGGAGCGAGAGAAGTAGACACCGCGCGGAGATTGCACAGCGGGCGCGATGGTAGGCTGAAGGGGTGTCGCGCACTTCCCTTCCAGCTGTGAGCCAACCGATCTATGCGATGTTCGCCGAGGAGTATCGCGGGCTGCGTCCGCGTGCGCCGATGCCGGAGATGGAGATCCGCTTTCGGAGGTTCACGAGCCTGAACACGACGATCCGGCTACGCGAAGGCCGTTTGATTGTGCGGCTGAGCGACCTGCTGGAGTATGCGCCGGAGAACGTGCATCGCGCGATTGCGCACATCCTACTGGCGAAGCTGTACCGCAAACCGATTGAGCCGGTGTTTGCGGATCGCTACCGGCGGTACACACAGTCAGAGGCGGTGTCGAAGCAGGCGGAGCGGATTCGGCAGACGCGCGGGCGGAAGGTGTTGTCGTCGCCGCAGGGACATCTCTACGACCTGGATGAGGTGTTCGAGTCCGTGAACCGGCGGTTCTTTCATGGGCTGCTGGGGCGGCCTACGCTGACGTGGAGCGCGCATGTGGCCAAGCGGATGCTGGGCCACTACGACGCGGCGCACAACACGATTGTGGTGAGCCGCGTGTTCGACCGGCCGGGCACGCCGCGGTATGCGATTGAGTATCTGCTGTACCACGAGATGCTGCACCTGAAGCATCCGGTGACGGTGCGCGCAGGGCGCAGGTGTGTGCATGGGCCGGCGTTCCAGGCGGAGGAGAGATTGTTTCCGGAGCTGGAGCTGGCGAAGGCGTTTTTGAAGCGGCTTTAGGTGCTTCGGTTGGGTGCCCATGCCTTGTTGGTCTTTGCGGACCAGAGCATGACGAGCGCGCCGGCGACGATGCTGCCGAGCGCCGCGGTCTGCGCGTTGGACATGCCGAAGTAGAGCCTCGGATTGATGCGGACGAACTCCACGAGGAAGCGGCCGATGCCGGCGAGAACGAGGTAGAGGCCCGTCATCCAACCGACAGGCTTGTGCTTTCTGCCAAGCTTCCAGAGGATCCAGAAGACGACGAGGGAGAAGAGCAGCTCGTAGATGGGCGTGGGCTGGACGAGGGCATCGGGCGGGGTGGGCGGGACGAGCGCATCCTTGGCCATGTGGACGCCCCAGGGGAGCGTGGTGTTGATGCCGTAGTCGCCGTCGCCGGAGGTGAGGCAGCCGATGCGGCCGACGCCGTAGCCGAGTGCGGCCGCTGGGGCAGCGAGGTCCAGCATTCGAATGCCGCCGAGGCGTGCGCCCTGCGTGCCTGGAAGCGTGCCCTTGAAGCGGGCGGCGTGGCCCTGCCAGAGCAGCGCCGCGATGCCCGCGACGAGGCCGCCGTACCAGGCGAAGCCCGCCGCAAACCAGGCGAGGAAGCTGCGGATGATGTCCACCGGATGCGCGAGGCCGGGCAGGAAGATCTGGTGGAAGGCGATGGCGAGTTCGCGCGGACTCTGCAGCTCATGCCAGAGCTTGGCGCCGACGATGCCGGCGAGCACGACGATGGTGACGACGTTGAGCGCATCGGTATCGACGCCGTTGCGCTCGAAGTTTCTATACAGAACGATGGTGGCGCAGACGGCGGCAAACCAGAGAAGCAGACCGAAGGTGCCGATGGGGAAGGAGCCTAGATGGATGAAGGGGTACATTCAGTCTTTCAGTATAGAGGGTTCGAAAAGCAGGGACGGGTTTTCCTCAGCGGAAGTTTGGCGAAGAGGCGGGGTGGCGCTGTAGTCTGGGCGCATGGCTACTTCTCTGCCCCCGTATGTCGATCCGAAAACCATGGATGTACTTTTTTCTACCGAACAGATCAGCGAGCGCGTCAAGGCGATCGGGCAGCAGATCTCGGAGGACTACAAGGGGCACAGTGTTGTGCTGATCGGCGTGCTGAAGGGTGCGGCGATCTTTCTGGCTGACCTGGCGCGGTCGATCGAGGTGGACAATACGTTCGACTTCGTGGCGGTGTCCAGCTACGGCCGCGCGCGGGTGTCGTCGGGCGCGGTGAAACTGATCAAGGACATCGACAATCCGATTGAAGGCCGGCACGTGATCCTGGTGGAGGACATTCTGGACACGGGGCTGACGCTGAGCTACCTGCGCGGGCTGATGCTGCAGCACAAGCCGGCGAGCCTGAAGATTGCGACGTGCCTGGACAAGCCGGAGCGGCGGCTGGTGCCGATTGAAGCCGACTACACGTGCTTCCAGATTCCGAACCGTTTTGTGATCGGCTATGGCATGGACTATGCCGAACGCTATCGCGGCGTGGCGGACATTCGCATCTTTCCGGAGAATCCTCCGGGACACTAGAGGCAGGGGATAGAGGATAGAGGGATCGAGTGCAAAGAAGCTAGAATGGATGAATGGCTTCTGTAACGCACGACTCTTCTGCTGCTTCCCTGACCCAGATGGTTCAACCCGCGCGCAGCTTTCGCGGCTCGCTGATGGTGCCCGGCGATAAGTCGATCTCGCACCGGTATGCGATGCTGGCAGGCTTTGCTGCGGGCACGTCGCGAATCTCGAACTTTTCGACGGGCGCTGATCCGCACAGCTCGCTGGGCTGCATGGCGGCGATGGGCGCGACGGTGGAGTCGGTCGACGGCGTGATCGCGGTGACGGGCACGGGGGGCGTGCTGGCACAGCCGAAGGGCGACCTGGACTGCGGCAACAGCGGCTCTACGATGCGGATGCTGGCGGGGCTGGTGGCGGCGCAGAGTGGGGTGTATCGGTTTATCGGCGATGAGTCGCTGACGGTGCGGCCGATGCAGCGGATTCGTGGGCCGCTGGAGATGATGGGCGCGCGCATCGAGCTGACGGACGGCCATGCGCCGATGACGATTCGTGGGGGCGAGCTGACGGCCATTGACTTCGAGACGCCGATTGCGAGCGCGCAGGTGAAGACGGCCGTGCTGTTTGCGGGCCTGCAGGCGAAGGGCACAACGTCGATTGCGGAGAAGATTCGGACGCGGGATCACAGCGAACATGCGCTGCGCGCCTTTGGTGCGACGCTGACGCGCGATGCAGACCGGCTGACGATTGCAGGGGGACAGACGCTGCGCGCGGTCGACGCGACGGTGCCGGGCGATATGTCTTCGGCGGCGTTCTTTCTGTGTGCGGCGCTGCTGTTTGAAGACTCGAATGTGGTGTTCGATGCGCTGGGGATGAACCCGACGCGCGCGGCGCTGCTGGACGTGATTACGGCGATGGGCGGCAGGATCAAGGTGCTGAACGTGGAAGAGCAGCACGGCGAGATGGTGGGCACGATCCAGGTGAGCCGCGGGCCGGAGCTGCGCGGGATGGACATCGCAGGCGCGCTGGCGGCACAGCTGATCGACGAGCTGCCGGTGATCGCGGCCATTGCTCCGTACAGCACAACCGGCGTGAAGATTCGCGACGCGAAGGAGCTGCGCGTGAAAGAGAGTGACCGCATTGCGCTGGTGGTGAAGAACCTGCGCGCGATGGGCGCGGAGGTGGTGGAGCACGAGGACGGGATGGACATTCCCGGCGGACAGCGATTGCGCGGGGGCGTGATCGATTCGGGGCTGGACCACCGTATTGCGATGGCGTTCTCGATTGCGGCGCTGCGTGCGGAGGGGGAGACGGAGGTTCGCGGGGCGGAGGCGGCGAAGATCTCGTTTCCGGAGTTCTTTACGTGGCTCGATGAGCTGGCGGTGCGGTAGGTGCCTGCGATGGAGCGTGCTGCGAGCGCTTCGCGCGCCATCGTGCTGACCGAGGTGGAGCAGCTGGAGGGCGCAGAACGCAGCGTGGTGGCGCTCTCGCGCTGGCTGCAGGAGCGCGGGCTGGAGCACCACTTTGTGGTGTACGAGGATCGCGCGGGGCTGGCGGCGCGTGCGGGCCATCCGGTGGAGGTGGTGCAGCTGCTGCCGGGCGGCGGCGCGAGGCGGAGGGCGCTGGCACTTCGCGCGTACTTTGCAAAGGCGCAGGGGGCGTGGAGGCCGCTGGTATCGGGCTACCAGGCTGCGCTGCACGCAACGCTGGGCGGAGTGCGCGGCTTCCACTGCCTGATGCACGATACGCCGACGCTGTTTGAAGAAGCAGGCCCGACGGGAGTGTATGCGCACGGATATCGGTGGGCTTCGAACCGCGTTGTCCGGCTGGGGCTGCGCAGCGGCGGCCAGACGATGGTGACGAGCGAGTTTCTGCAGCGCGACTGCCGACGCCTGTTTGGAGTCGACGCGGCGATTGCGCGCATGGGGGGATACAGCGGAACGCCGCCGCAGCGTGGGCCGAAGACATCTGCAGGGATGCGGATGCTGAGCCTGTCGCGGATTGAAGGCAACAAGCGCATTGACTGGGTGCTGCGTGCGCTGGCCGCGATGGAGCGCGGGGCAGCGCCGCTCTCTGCGCGGACGGACTGGCGGCTGGATGTGGCCGGACGCGGCGCGGAGCTGGAGGCGATGACGTCGCTGGCGAAGGAGCTTGGGCTGAGCGGGCGCGTGCGATTCCATGGCTATGTGAGCGACGCCGAGCTGGAGAGGCTGTACGGCGAGGCGGATCTGTTTTTGATGCCGGCCGTGCAGGGGTATGGCATTCCGGCGATTGAGGCGCTGGGGCGGGGCCTGCACGTGCTGGTGCATCGCGAGTCCGGCGTGAGCGACCTGCTGCTGACAACGCCGTGGGTGACGGTGATGAACGGCGGCGAGGAGGCGATGCTCGATGCGATGAACAGAGCCGTGGAGACGACACTGCTCGGGGAGTTTCGTGCGTTGCCGCAACCGCCGCTGCCGACTGAAGACAGCTGGGCCGAGCAGGTGGCGACGCTGTGCGGATGGGTGTAGCGGCGAGTTTCTGCCGTCTACATTTTGTAGTGGCCCATCTCGTCGTCGTTGAGGCTTTCGAGCCAGCGACGAAGGTCATCGGGGTTCAGGTTGCTGGCGCCGGCGGCGGCGCGGCGTGCCTGATCGAAGACCTGTTGCGAGACGAAGATGGGGCAGTCGCTACGCAGGGCGAGAGCGATGGCGTCGGAGGGCCGCGCGTCGAGGGCGACCAGTTCCCCGCCCTGGTCCATCCAGATGGTGGCGTGGAAGGTGTCCTCGCGGAGTGAGCCGACGACGACGCGGGTGACGCGCCCGTTGAGGCTGTGGATGGCGGCGCGCAGCAGGTCGTGCGTCATCGGGCGGGGCGTGCTGGCCTTTTCCATCTCGAGCGCGATGGCGTTGGCTTCAAAGAGGCCGACCCAGATGGGCAGCACGACGTCGCCGGAGAGATTGTTGAGCACGACGATGGGCTGGCGCGTGGAAGGGTCCATCATCAGGCCGCGGATGCGTACCTCGACCTCAGCTTCGGCGGCGGGGGCTTCGAGATCGGGTTTGAATCCGGGCAGGTGCATGTAGTGAGTGTAACGCTGAGAGGCAGGGTGTAGTGAGGGAGGGGCCTGAGGTTGGCCTCGATCACGTTTCGCCACCATATACAAAACGCAGATTCCCTGCGAGAATGACAAGCAAAAATCATCGTGCCGGGGATAAGCCATTTTCGATCAGGCTGCGCAAGCAGGGGCCACTCAGGCTTCGATGCGGGCGTTGAGGGCCTGCTGGGCGAGGAGCGAGGGGGACGGTGCGATCGCTGTTGTGATGGCTTCGCCGACGAGGGAGTTGGGGAAGACCTGCGTGATGCGGACGTCGATGTAGCTGCCCGGCGCGGGCAGGGTGTCGCAGGCGAAGTTGACGGTCTTGTTCTGCGAGCTGCGGCCGGTGATCTGGTTGCGCGCGGTGTTGTGGCCCTCGACCATGACGGTCATCGTCTGGTGGAGGTGGCGCTGATAGTTGGTGCGCTGAATCTCCCGCTGGCGCGCGTTGAGGATGGCGAGGCGCTCGATCTTGACCTCTTCGGGGATGGAATCGACCATGTGAATGGCAGGCGTGTTGGGGCGCGGCGAATATTTGAAGCCGTAGATGGCGTCGTAACCGACCTGGTCGAGGAGCGTGATGGTGTCCTCGAAGTCCTTGTCGGTCTCGCCGGGGAAGCCGACGATGATGTCGCTGGTGAGCGAGATGTCGCGGCGCGCGGCCTTGGTCCAGGCGATGCGTTCGAGGTACCACTCGCGGGTGTACTCGCGCTGCATGGCGCGGAGCACGGCGCTGCTGCCGGACTGCACGGGCAGGTGGATGTGGTCGCAGAGACTGGGCATCGCGTCGATCGCGTCGACGATGTCCTTGGTGAACTGGCGCGGGTGCGAGGTGGTGAAGCGGGCGCGCTGGATGCCGTTGACCTCGCCGACGGCGGAGAGCAGCTCAGCGAAGGTGCGTTTGCCGCTGGGGTCGACGTAGCTGTTGACGTTCTGGCCGAGGAGCTGAATCTCGGTGTAGCCGAGCGCGGCGATGCGTTGCGCTTCGGCAAGAACGCTGGCGCTGGTGCGGCTGCGCTCCTTGCCGCGCGTGTACGGGACGACGCAGTAGGCGCAGAACTTGTCGCAGCCTTCGATGATGGTGATGTAGCCGCGGTGCGGGTTGCTGCGCGCGGTGAACTCGGTGTCGAAGGTCTCGTCGGTCTGGCGGTCGTCGAGGCCGGTGATGCGGGTTTCGCCGGCTTCGAGTCGCTGCAGCATCTGCGGCAGGTTGCGGTAGCTGGACGAGCCGGCGACGATGGAGACGTACGGCGCCTTCTCGAAGATCTTCTCGCCCTCCTGCTGGGCGACGCAGCCGATAACGGCGAAGCGCTTGCCCTCGCCCTGCA
>JAJZFE010000145.1 GCA_021798655.1 Acidobacteriota bacterium
CGCTGGCAGCCTCCTCTCCGCAACTGGGCTCTCGCCTTCATCCGCGCCTGGTCTACCGCGTCGCCGAGGCGGTGTGGGCGGTGCGGCACGAGATGGCGCGTACGGTGGACGACGTGCTCGCTCGTCGGACCCGCGCACTGTTTCTGGATGCCCGCGCCGCGATGGATGCGGCTCCGGTGGTTGCTGCTTGCCTGGCGTCGGAACTGGGTCGCGATGCTGCCTGGCAGGAACAACAGGTGCAGAGCTTCCGCGCGATTGCCGAGGGTTACGTGTATCGGAGCTAAGTGAAGGATAGCCCAAGACACCGTCCGGCTCTGCGGCCCAGCACGCACTACGAGGCTACAAGGGTTAGCCAAAGAGCTTGATTGTCAGCGCGGCCAGTACAGCTCCGAGGATGGGTCCGAGGATGGGTACCCAGGCATAGCCCCAGTCGCCGTCGCGCTTACCGGCAATGGGCAGCAGCGTGTGAGCGAGACGGGGTCCGAAGTCACGTGCCGGGTTGATCGCGTATCCGGTGGGTCCGCCCAGGGACATGCCAATGCCCCACACGAGGAAGCCCACCAGAAAGGGCGACAATCCGACGGCTACGCCCATGGTGCCGCCCAGAGCCTTGGAGGTGATTCCGGCGATGACGAGGAACAGGACGTAGGAGCCGATGATCTCGGCGATGGCGTTGGCCCACGGTTTGCGGATAGCGGGGATGGTGCAGAAGCAGCCGAGTTTGGCATCGGCATCGTCGGTGATGGCCCAGTGCGGCAGGTATGCCAGCCAGACCAGCAGCGCGCCGGCCATGGCGCCGAGGATCTGTGCGGGGATGTAGATTGGCAGCTTGTGGAAGTCGCCGGTGAGGATGGCTGAGGCAACGGTAATGGCGGGGTTCAGATGAGCGTCGGGACTGCCCCATGCGGTCGAGGTGACGACCCCGGCAAAGACTGCGATTCCCCATGCGGTGGTGATCGTGAGCCAGCCCGCGCCTTCGCCTTTGGAGCGTTTGAGCAGCACGCCGGCAACGACGCCGTCGCCCAGCAGGACCAACACCATCGTCCCCATAAACTCACCCATGAAGGGTGAAACCAGCGAGTGAACCATCCTCTACCTAGCCTCTCTTCCGCCGCGGGCATGTATGACCAGCGTTCGGCGCTACCTGCTGTCGCTGCATTGTTTCAACGCACTTTACCGCGGGCAAGGCGAGCCTTGCCACCTGCCAAGATGTACCGATTTTTTCAGCACCGCGCAAGCCATTGACACCGGCACAGCAGGAGGATACCGTTCAAACGCAGGCTTTGCGAAGAAACTTCCGGTCGCGAATGTAATCAGTTACATTTTTAGTGGAATCCTGCCCTGAACTCGAACTTCAACCTAGTTTTCTCATCGCTGATCTCAAACAGGAGCACTCGCTTGAAAGCCCTCCCGATCGTCCGTATCGCGTCCCTCGTCCTTGCCGCAGTGGCAGTTACTATGCCTGCGCTGACCCTGCCTGGGCTGCAGCCTGCCTTGCATGCGCAGACCGCCACCGCTACCGCACCGCCGCTGGTGCTGGGTACGGCATGGTACCCCGAACAGTGGCCTGAATCGCGCTGGGATGCCGACCTGGAGTTGATGCAAAAGGCCGGGATCCGCATGGTGCGGGTGGGTGAGTTTGCGTGGAGCCGGATGGAGCCACAGGATGGGCAGTACGACCTGGATTGGCTGGACCGCGCTGTGGCCGCCGCTGCCCGGCACGGCATTACCACGGTGATCGGCACCCCTGGTGCGGCGCCGCCAGCCTGGCTGACGCAGAAGTATCCCGAGACCCTGCGCACCGAGGAAGACGGGCGCAAGGACCAGCACGGCAATCGCGAACAGTTCAACTGGGCGAATCCCAAGTATCTGGAGAAGACCCGCGCGATGGCGCTGGAACTGGCGAAGCGCTTTGGCCACAATCCCAACGTGATCGGCTGGCAGATCGACAATGAGTACGGCAACATCTCCTTCGACGACGCGACGAAGGCCATGTTTCAGGACTGGCTGAAGCAACGCTACGGCACGCTCGACAACCTGAATGCGCGCTGGACGACCTCGTACTGGAGCGAGACGTACAGCAACTGGAACCAGGTTCCGATCGAGACGAAGTACGGCAATCCTGGCCTGCTGCTGAGCTGGAAGCGCTTTGTCAGCGATACCTGGCGGGCGTACCAGAAGAATCAACTGGACGTGATTCGTCCGAACTCGGAGCACCAGTTCATTACCACGAACATGATGGGCTGGTTCGACGGCTACGACCACTACACGGTGAGCCAGGATCTGGACCTGGCGTCATGGGACGATTATGTGGGCACGGGTCAGTTGGATCCGTATCGCAACGGTGCGGCGCACGATCTGACCCGGGGTTTTCTGCGCAAGAACTTCTGGGTGATGGAGACACAGCCTGGCTCAGTGAACTGGGCTAAGATCAACAACGCGCTCGACAAGGGCGAGGTACGCGCGATGGCGTGGCACGATGTGGGCCACGGTGCGGATGCGGTGAGTTACTGGCAGTGGCGCAGCGCGCTGAACGGTCAGGAGGAGTACCACGGGACGCTGGTCGGCGCCGATGGCACGCCGGTGCCGCTGTACACGGAGGTCGCACAGCTTGGCCAGGAGTTTGCCAAGGCTGGCCCGGCCCTGGCTGGAACGAGCGTGAAGTCGGACGTCGCTATTCTGCACTCCTACGACAGCCGCTGGGCGATCAACTGGCAGCGCCACAACGCCAACTACGATCCTGTCGAGGAGATCGTCAGCTACTACAAGCCGCTGCGCGATATTGCCCAGTCGATCGATATCGTCAACCCTTCTGTATCGCTGAGCCAGTACAAGCTGGTGGTGGCACCGGGGCTGAATGTGCTCTCCGATGCTGAGGCGAAGAACCTGCTGGCATACGTGGAGCAGGGCGGCAACCTTGTTCTGGGGCAGCGCACGGGCATGAAGGACGTCGACAACGGACTGCAGACGGCGCGCCAACCTGGCCCGCTGGTTTCGCTGCTGGGTGGCCGCGTGGAACAGTACTACGCTCTGACCGCACCCGTCGCGGTCTCCGGCGCATGGGGCACTGGGACCAGCAAAGAATGGGCTGAGCTGCTGAGCGCCAAGGATGCCGATACCAAGGTGCTGATGCGCTATGGCAAGAGCAACGGCTGGCTCGACGATCAGCCGGCAGCCATTACCCGCAAGGTGGGTAAGGGCAGCATCACCTACATCGGGGCGTGGCTGGATGCTGACAGCCTGGCCAAGGCAGCCAAGTGGATGACTGACATGAGCGGAGTGAAAGCCAAGTTTGGCGCAGTGCCTGCGGGAGTGGACGTCTATCCCCGCGAGGGCGATCATGGCAAGGTCTTCATCCTGGTCAACTTCTCGAGCCAGGAGCAGACGATCAGCACTCCGAGCGCGATGCAGGACGTGCTGAACGGCGGCTCCGTACACTCGGTGAAGCTGCCACGGTACGGAGTTGCGGTGCTTTCGGCAGCACACTAAAACCTGTGACACACACAAACGAGGGAGGCCGCGGTGGCCTCCCTCGTTTGTGTGTAGACGCATAAAAGCTACGCCAGCAGCTTGAGCACCTGATGCATGTCCATGGGGGAGTCGGATCTGGTTCCTCGCGGCAGGCCCGGCCCGATCACGACTGCCTCCTGATGCGCTTCAAACCAGGCCAGAAAGCGAATCTGGTCAGCACCGGGCAAGCGCGTCATGTTGAGCCAGGTGTAGTACGCTCCCATGTCGGCATCGACCAGGGAACCATGAGGATCGGGTGCGGCTGCCTTGGCTCCGCTCAACATCGCGTTCATCGGCTGCAGTTCCTGCCGCGGTGCATAGCGGGTGAGAATGGTTTCGGGCTGTGCCCGGCGCAGACACTCTCGTGCGGCCCACTGGACAAACGTCGTCGCAAAGATCTGCGTGCCTGAGCCTTCGGTGAGCAAGGACAACTGGAAGTGATTGAGCACCGACTCGTCTGGAGGCGCACCCACCTTGCCGATCAGGCCGACATCCTCGGGCTTCATCTGGGCTAGCAGGCTGCGCAGGGCCTCCGGGCCCATGCCGCCGGATTGAATGGCTTGCTGGGTTCGGTTCAGCAGCATGGTTCGGGTCTGCGCGAGGCCGTCGTAGGAGACCTGCGTGAGCCCACTGGATGCAAGCGCGGTGCCGCCGTCGATGTACCAGTGTGCAAATCTGGGGGTTGCCTGCGGGTCGTCGCTGGCCCGCTTCGCTGCGGCATCCATCAAAATCTGCAGGCCGCCTTCAGGCTTTACTCGGGTCAGATGCACACCCTGGGGACGCAGCTTGCGAAAGAGTGGATAGTCCGCCTGCGCCACACCTTGCCCGGCGATCACGAGACCCATACGCGGCATTGCGGGCAGCGGCGACGGCATTACCTCCGAGAGATATGCGGCGTAACTATCTGCGATGCGCTTGAAGTCCTCCATCTGATGGGTGCTCCAGAGCCACGCGGTCAGTTGCTCCATAAAGCCGGATGGATTTGTAACCCATTTGGTTCGCTCTAAATCCGGGCTGAGCCGCAGCCCGGCGAACCCCTGCATCCGCTGGGTCAGCTCTGTAGCTGTCATGGCTCCGAGGTGCATCATTTGACCGTCCACCTGCCGGCGCTCTGCCGGGAAGCGCCAGTCGTACGCGATCACCTCGCGCAGGAGGATGCCTGCAAACGCGAGCGGCAGTTGCTGCAGCAGGGCGATATGCTCCGTCGCGACCTGCTGGGCCTGGGGAGGATAGCCGGCAAAATCCGTAGTTTTGAGTTGTGGAGGCAGCATGGCTAGAGCACCTCCCGCAGGGGTTGGCCCTTGGCCAGTTTGGGCGAAAACCCAAGCAGCGATCCGAGCGTTGGCACCAAGTCGAGCGAGTCCACTGGGCGGTCTACGACGACGTTTTGCCGCACTCCGGGCCCCATGACCATCATCCACGTGGTCCGCGACAGGGCATCGCCGGTGCGGTGGTGCTGGAAGCCGTTGCCGCCCGGGTTGAGGTCGGAGTCGCGTCCGAAGTCGGGCAGAATAAACATCGTCGTCCGACCCTTGTACTCCGGATTGGTCTCAATCGCCTGCCAGATCTCCGCACACAAACGGTCGGAGCGGCGAATGCCATCGATATACAACGAGTATGCGCCAGAGTGTGCGATATCAATGTCGTGCAGGGTGATCCAGAGCAGGCTCGGCGCCTGTTGCTGCATCAGTTGGCGGGCAATGAACACGGACAATTCATCGGGACTGGCCAGGCTCTGCGCGTGACTTCGAAAGTCGTCCAGCGACAGCTTCAGAATCTCAGCGGTCTTATGTATGTCCTCAGCCTGCGCCTGCGGTGTTGGAGTCGAGGTGGGCGATTCGTAGTTATCGCGCAGCAGGTGCTCATAGTCGATGCCGGAGCGACCGCCCATGGCCGCAGTAAGTAACTGTTTTGGTAGCAAAACTTGCGCGCCGTAGTTGGGGCCGTATAAGCGGCTATCGCTGCACCCGATCTTGTTGAAGCCATTGCTGGGAGCAACCACCCATGCGTCCTGAGCGGGCCGCTTGAGGTCCTTGCGAAAGTACTCGAAGACCGTAGGGCTTTGCGGCGGCGTCAGGGCAAAGTTATTCAGGGTTTCGTAGGCTCCCGTTGCCAGCGATGCGGTAGCGACATAGTGGCCTAGAATTCCGTGGTTGATTACCTGGGTGAAGAACGTGCTTTGCGGGATGAGTTCGGTCAGCATCCGGGGGATGTTTTCCTGTCCGTCCGGTGCGAAGGTCTCTTCATCGCGGGCGCCACCACCAAACGTAACCACTACCGCCTTCTGGCCGCGGGGTCGATTCATCGCACGCAGCGGGCTGAACCCGAACATTGCACTGCTGGCGGCTGTACCGGCGGCCGCACGGAGAAACTGCCGGCGGTCCCAGCCCTGCTTGGCTGCCATGCTGTGCAGCGTTGCATTCAATTGGTCTTGAGTAGAAATGTCACGACCTCCTGCATCCTGGCGTTCAGGTTGTCTTTCTCCTGCTGGCTGTACTGCTGCTGCAGGGCCATCTGCTGCTGCGCCTGCTCGCGCATGCCGAGGTGGGCGTAGGCCCGCGAGAGTCGATAGTGCGCCTCCGGATAGGCAGGGCGCAGGGCGATCGCCTTCTCGAGCACCACGGCGCTCTGCTTCCACTGGGAACGCTGCTGCTCCAGCACCCCAAGCTGATAGTACGCCTGTGCGAGCTTGGGATCGGCTGCGATGGCCTGGTTGAGGAACTGCTCTACCTTGGCGGTGTCCTGCTGTGCGGCGGGACGATGCAGGATGCCGGTGGCAGCGTAGAGCGCGGCCCGGGCATTGTCAGGATGCCGCCGCGCAAACTCCTCCAGCCCATTGCAGTCCGCGCTTTCGCCCTCGGCGATCAGGCTGCAACTGCGCCCCAGCAGATCGGCGTAGAGTGCGTTGTCGGGATCGCTGGCGAGTAGCGGTGCGAGCGCTTCCACTGCCGCCGGGTACTTGCTATTGCCATACAGCGCGATGCCGGCTGCCACCTTGAATCGGGTTGCCGCCGGATAGCGGGCAGCGCCGTAGTTCGCAATCTGCAAGGCTTCGTCCCAGGTCCAGTGCCGCAAAAACTCTACCGTCAGGGTGTACAGATTGGCCTCGCTTGGGTTGATCTGCGCTGCTGCCTGGTAGTGCAATACCGCCTCTTTGAAGTGACCGAGTTTCTCCTCGACATCACCTGCCAGCGCGTGTGCCTGATCGGACATGGAGGCGGCAGGAATCTTGGCGAGCACGGCTGCAGCCTGCTCCGTGGAGCCAGCGGTGTAGAGCGCGAGCGCCCAGTTGTATCGCAGTCCCCAGTCCTGCGGAGCGGCTGCACTGGCGATCGCAAAGGCCTTCGCCGCTGTGGTGGGCTGGTTGGCCAGCATCAGCGCCTGGCCTAGATTCGATTGGGTTGCGCCGTTCTTTGGTTCCAGCACGGTTGCCTTTTGCAACTCGCGAATAGCGTCCGTGGTTCGACTGAGCTTCAAGTACGCGGCACCGAGATTTGCATGGGCGATTGCCTGCCGCGGAGCGATTGCACAGGCATGTTCCAGATACGGCAGGGCCTGGGTTTCAGCACCGGACTCCACGTAGAGACTTCCTAGCGCCTCGTTGGCTTCGTAGCTGCCGGGATAGCGCCGGGTAAGGTCGCGCAGTACGGGTTCGGCTGCGGCTGCATTGCCCTGATCGTAGGCATCCAGAGCGGTCTCCAGCGCCTTACGGTCGGTAGCCGTCATGTGCAGTGTGCTGCTTGCCGGAGGAGATTGTGCCGGGAGGGAACGGATGGATCCGGCCACCAGCAAACACCCCAGCACCACCATCACGACCTGCGTACGGAGGGTTTTGCGTCGTGCGGTGGTGAATGAAAAAGTCATCTTAAAAAACCTGGCGGATGCACCCAGCTTCGAGTGCATCCGCCTTGGAGTGTACCGCCCTAGAACGTGTACTTCAACGAGAACTGGAAGAACCGCGAATCAGGCGTGTTGGCCTGGAAGAAGCGGGCTCCAGTAATCTGTCCACCTGTGGAGGCGATACCCGAGTTGCTGGGGTCGCCGTAGGCAGGTGTGTTCAGCAGGTTGAAGACATCGGCCCGGAACTGAAGATTCTGTTCACGGAAGGTTGGGAACGATTTGAACAACGACATGTCAACCCGAACATAGCCAGGTCCGTAGATCTGACCACGGGGGCTGCCCACATAAGGCATAGCTGCTGCCCCTGTGACCGTGTTCGGAATCAACTGACCGTTGACCGAGTCAGCGTACGCCTTGTTGGTGTAGCCGAGGTTGTCCGCCTGCGGGTTAGCGAAGGCGCATGGGTTGTACCAGTTCTGCACGGTACGTACCTTGGCTGGGCAAGCAACCCCTGGATTGGTAGCGTTGGCCGAACCGCCGCCAGCATAGGGATTGCCAATACGAATTGCGTGAACGCCCGAACCGCTGGGGCTGTTGAGCGCGTTGGTGCCGATGGTGATGGGCTCACCGGTCTGGGCACGGAAGACCGTGCTGTCTGACCAGCCGCCTACGACATAATCCAACAACTTGCTCTCGTTCAGGAACTTCTTTCCGTGACCGAAGGGCAGCTCGTAGTTGCTGTTGAAGGTAAACCGATGCCGTACATCGAAGGGAGAGTTGCCATAATCAGCGCCAATTCCGAGGATGTTGAGACTGCGGTATCCGCTATCTGCCGTGCTACCCAGCGGGGTAGGCGCGTCGTCCAGGGAGTGCGACCAGGTGTAGGTGGTAAGGAAGCTGAGCCCGTTGGAAAGACGCTTCTCCAACTTGGTCTGCAGCGAGTTGTAGTTGGAGACGCCATCG
>JAJZFE010000393.1 GCA_021798655.1 Acidobacteriota bacterium
CCATCGCGCTCGTATCGTTCGCCGCTGCGATCAGGATGTGTTTGTCCTTCGGATGCCGGTTCAGAAAATCCAGAATCACCTTGTAGCTCTTCTCCCGCATCCCGCGCCCGTCGATCCGCACAAACGACTCCACCGGCAGGTTC
Source organism: Acidobacteriota bacterium (assembly GCA_021798655.1). The sequence goes on from JAJZFE010000393.1 coordinate 144, forward strand.
GGCAGCCGCGCCTTCACACCCTGAAACGCGCCCGTGATGCGGCTCTGCACCAGCTGACCGGCCTCTTCGATATCCAGGCCCAGCATCCAGTCCATCCGGCCCTCCCAGCGGCTCAGCGCATAGTCGGCCAGCAACCCGCCCGCCTCCAGGCCCGCACGGTAGTTGTCCACCCCGATGAACGTCGCCCGCGGATGCGGAATATCCACCGCGATCAGCGGAATCCCCGCCTCCGCAATCCGGTCCGCAATGATCGGCGCAACATGCTCGTCCACCTGAAACTCGATGATCACGTCCACCCGTTCGCGGATAAACGTCTCTGCGTTCTCAATCGCCACCTGCGCATCGTAGTGGTTGTCCAGCACCAGCAGGTCCACACCCACCGCCGTCGCCGCCTGCCGCAGGCTCGCCGTCATCGCTTCGGAGAACGGCATCTCCGCGCTCTGGCCGCCAAACCCGAATCGCAGCTTGCGCGGCCGCGCAATGTGCCGGTACTGCCGGTCCGCGCCCTGCCCCACATACCCGCGATGCACCAGCGTCTTCAGAATCCGGTACACCGTCGTCTTCGAGATCTTCGTCCGCTTGTGGATCGTCTCCAGCACCATCGGCTGGTTCTCCGTCTGCAGCAGCTCCAATATGTCGAGCGCCTTGGTCAGAACCGGAATCAGATACAGACGGCGAGCTTTGGCTTTCGTGGTCATCTTCCCTCTTGCGGGGCCGCTCCAGCCCGCTGCATCCCTCGCAGCGCTGCGTTTCCCTAATGGATTCTTACTGCCGGAAGCATATCACCCTCACACCATCACTCGAAACCCTATCCGTACAGCACCACGCTCAACCGCCGCGGACCATGCACCCCGCGAATCCGCGTCATCTCAATGTCCGAGGTCGCCGAAGGCCCGGAGATCGTCGTCATCGCCGCGCGCCTCTGCGCCGACACCGCAGCCAGCGCCTCGGCCACCGTCTCCACCACCTGCCCGCGCGCCAGCACGCAGATGTGATGGTCCGGCAGCAGCGTAATCGCCCGCCGCCCCTGCGCTCCCTCATGCACCAGAACGATCGTCCCCGTCGAAGCCACCGCCGACTCGCACGTCGTCAACACCGTGCCCAGCCCGTCCATCTGCTCGGTCGCCAGCGCCGCGTCCACCACCACCTCCACGCCGCCCGGCAGCCACGCCTGCGGAAACGACTCCGCCACCAGCACATTCCGCTCCCCGGCACGACGCAGCGCCTCCTCCACCGCGCCGGCGATCTCCGCCTCCCCGGCCACCTCAAAGATCTCGGCATCATAGTCCAGCAGCCGATCCTTCAACAGCTCCAGGCAAGCCTCGCGCGCCAGCGTTCCAACACGCTGATACGCCCGCCGAATCTGCCCGTACTCCACGCGGTCCGGCGAGCCGCCCACCGCGCTGCGAATCCGTCTCAGAATCTCCTCGCGTGCCGTGCTCATGCCGTCTCTCCCTGCCGCTCGCGGCTCTTCCACCAGTCGCGAAAGCTCTGCTGCGGTATCGCCTTCAGGTCGCGAAACTTCGTCCATCCGCCGGCCATTCCCGGCAGGTTCCGCAGCTCATCGCCTCTGCGAAACAGCGTCTGCCCCACGCGCGCCAGCCGCTGTGCTGCCTCATAGCGCCGCTGGCTCTGGAACGCCATCGCCGCGCCCTGCATCGCCAGGTTCTCCACCGCCAGCGTACCGCTCAGCGTCTTCTGATCTTCCCGCACCACGCGCCCGCGCAGATGGATCAGGATCTCCGGAATGTTGATCTTCACCGGGCAGACCTCATAGCACGCGCCGCACAGCGTCGACGCATACGGCAGCGACCGCGAGTGCTCCAGCCCCTGCAGCTGCGGCGACAGAATCGCGCCAATCGGCCCCGAGTAGATCGACCCATACGCATGGCCGCCCGTCTCCCGATACACCGGGCACGCGTTCAAACACGCGCCGCAGCGGATGCACTCCAGCGTCTCGCGCTCCATCTCGTCCTGCAGCAGCTGCGTCCGCCCGTTGTCCAGCAGAATCACATGGAACGCCTTCGGCCCATCGCCCGCATGAACCCCGCACCACAGCGAGTTGTACGGATTCATCCGCTCCCCCGTCGCCGACCGCGGCAGCAGCTGCAGAAACACCTCCAGGTCCTCGAACCGCGGAATCACCTTCTCCACGCCCACCAGCGTAATCAGCACGTCCGGCATCGTCAGGCACATCCGTCCGTTGCCCTCGGACTCCACCACGCACACCCCGCCCGTCTCCGCGATCACAAAGTTCGCGCCGCTCACCCCGATCTTCACCCGCAAAAACCGCTCGCGCAGATACGTCCGCGCCGCCGCCGTCAACTCCTCCGGCTGCTCGGTCAGCTCCGGCCGCTGCATCGCGCTGCGGAACAGATCACGCACCTCGAACCGATTGCGATGCAGCGCCGGCACCACGATATGCGAAGGCTCGTCATGCCCCATCTGCACAATCATGTCCGCCAGGTCCGTCTCGTACGGCGTAATCCCCGCGGCCTCCAGCGCCGGGTTCATCTGCACCTCGTCCGAGGTCATCGTCTTCACCTTGATGACCTCCTTCCCCTCGTACTCGCGAATCAGCCCGATCGCAATCGCGTTCGCCTCGTCCGCATCGCGCGCCCAGTGCACCTTCCCCCCGGCCAGCTCGCAGTTCTTCTCAAACTCCACCAGGTACGCATCGAGGTGCCGCAGCGTGTGCGCCTTGATCGCGCTGGCCGCGTCGCGCAGCGGCTGCCAGTCCGGCATCTCCTCCACGCGCAGCGCGCGCTTGCCGCGAATCGTATCCGTCGCCCGCCGCACATTCGCGCGCAGCTGGCCGTTCTCGAGCGCCGTCTTCGCCGCTGCAGGAAACGCCGCCGCCTTCGCCGTCTTGCCCACACGAACGCTCATCCCTCTTCGCCCCCACTCGCCAGAATCTCCGCCAGGTGCATCGTCCGCACCCCCGACCCCGCGCGATGCAGCCCGCCGTAGATCTGCATCAGGCAGCTGTTGTCCAGCGCCGTCACCACCTCCGCGCCTGTCTCCACCACGCAGCTCTGCTTCTCCGCCAGCATCGCCACGGACACGTCCGCGTTCTTCACCGCGAACGTTCCCCCAAACCCGCAGCACTGTTCCTTCTGTAGCAGCTCCAGCAGCCGCAGCCCGCGCACCTGCCGCAGCAGCTTCACCGGCGCGTCGCCCACATGCAGCATCCGCAGCGAGTGGCACGACGGGTGATACGTCACGCTGTGCTCAAAACTCGCCCCCACGTCCTCCACCTGCAGCCGGTTCACCAGCAGCTCGCTGAACTCGAACACCCGCGGCAGCAGGCTCCGCACGTCGGCCAGGAACGCCGCATCGTTCTCCGCCTCGGCCATCATCAAGTAGTGCTCACGCATCATCGCCACGCAGCTCGCCGAAGGCACACACACCGCCTCAGCATCGCGAAACATCTCCACAAACCGCCGCACCAGCGGCACCGCTTCACGGTGATACCCCGTGTTGTAGTGCATCTGCCCGCAGCACGTCTGCGCCAGCGGAAACGCGACCGTATGCCCCAGCCGCTCCAGCACGCGCGTCACCGCAATGCCCGTCTCCGGAAACAACGTGTCGTTATAGCACGCGACAAACAGCGAGATCTTCAGGGTGTCTCTCCGTGATTTCTAAGTGTTCTCATTCCGCAGCATTGTTGTCATTCCGCAGCGAAGCGGAGGAATCTGCATTTGTGGCCAGGACCCGCAAAACGCACCGGGCTGCGGCTTAAGCCTCACTACATGCCCTTCATCTTAAGATAACTGCCCCAGCCAATCACCACCGTCGAGGTCACCAGCAGCAACAGGCCGCACGCCACCAGCGTCTTCGTCTTCACGCTCGTGCCGCGCCACTCCTTCAGCGCAATGCCCCACAGGTTCGCAAACAAGATAATGCTCGCCATGTGCAGCGTCCAGCTCGCAAAGTTGAACTTGCCCATCCGCGTCTCGCCCATCGAGTAGAAGAAAAACTGGAAGTACCAGATCACTCCCGCCAGCGCCGCATACAGGTAGTTCTTGGTCAGCACCGGCCCGCTGATCCGGCCAATATAGTCGCGCGGATCGAAGTCCACCAGCGTCTCGCCCGTCACCGCCGCCGTGCCCATCGGGTTGTCCCCCGGCTCGCCCGCAAACTGTCCCATCGAACGATTCTTCGCAATCAGCACGCTCGACCACACAAAGTTCGTAATAAACCCGCCCCACAGCACCACGATCAACACCGGCAGGTTTGCATACAGGTCGCTGTGCCCGCTCGCCAGCAGCCGCGTCCGCGCCAGGTCGTGGATCGGCTGCCCTGCCCGCAGACCAAACGCGAAGAACGAGCTCATGATGCCCGCAAAGATCGCAATCACCAGCCCCTTCATAAAGCTGTAGTCCCGCTCGCCGCTCTCGGCCTTCTCCGCCGCCGTCACTTCCTTCTCCTTCGACGATCCCGCCGCGCCGCTCACCGCAATCGCCAGCAGCGACACCAGCACGCCCGCCACCGTCACCAGCCCCGACTCCGAGTGCAGAATCGCCATCATCTGCCCGTCATAGATCGGCGGCACCAGCGTCCCGAACGCCGTGCAGAAGCCCAGCGCAATCGCGTACCCCAGGCCCAGCCCCAGGTACCGGATCGCCAGCCCGAACGTCAGCCCGCCCACACCCCACAGCAGGCCCCACGTGATCGCCCACCCAATCGCACTCGCCGGCGCCGCGTGCAGAATCGCAAACGGGTGCGGCACAAAACACAGCGCAATCACCGGCGGCACAATCAGCCACGCCGCCACGCCCTGGATGATCCAGTAGATCTCCCACGACCAACGCTTGATCCCGCGAAATGGAATAAAGTTGCTGGCCGAGGCAAGCCCGCCCAGCCAGTGATAGATCACGCCAATAAACGGATTCGGTCCCACGTCAAGATCCTCGACTCTCCGGCTGCGCCCGCAACCCGCCAGCAGCACGGCTTCAAGCACGGCCTGGCCCAAGCATAAGCGGCGCTGTCATCCTATCCTATCGCGCAGAGGTTTGGAAATAATGTGTCTATTGAACACCACGCCCCCACCCCCCCCAACCACCAGTCCGCTACGCGGCATCGTGCTTTCTTCCCCCTCACCCCGACTCCCCGCTTGCACAACAATGTTTCAATACATAGTATAAGTCCTCTATGAAACTTCGCGGCCGGTGAGTCGCGAACATTCGAGGTACGCTCCATCATGTCCGACTCTTCGCTCTCTGCCGCCGCCCAGTCCCGCATCCACAAGGCCCTCGACGCCTTCGCCATCGAGATTCCCTCCTGGGGCTTCTCCAACACCGGCACCCGTTTCGGCAAGTTCTCCCAGCCCGGCGCCGCCACCACTCTCGAAGAAAAGTTCGCCGACGCCGGCCAGGTCAACCGCCTCACCGGCGTCACCCCCACGCTCGCCCTGCACGTCCTCTGGGACATGCCCAACGGCGTCGCCGACGCGCCCGCCATTCAGGCCCTCGCCCGGCAGCACGGCGTCCGCGCCGGCTCCATCAACCCCAATCTCTTTCAGGACCAGCAGTACAAGTTCGGCTCCATCTGCAACCCCTCCGCCGAGATTCGAGCCCTCGCAACCCAGCACCTGCTCGACTCCGTCGCCATCGGCAAGGCCGTCGGCTCCGCCGAGGTCTCCGTCTGGGTCGCCGACGGCTCCAACTACCCCGGCACCCAGAGCATCTCCCGCCGCATCGGCTGGATGAAGCAGGCCTTCGCCGCCGCCCACGCCGCCCTCGCCCCCGGCCAGACCCTGCTCATCGAGTACAAGCCCTTCGAGCCCGCCTTCTACCACACCGACATCGCCGACTGGGGCATGTCCATTGAGCTTTGCCGCGCCGCCGGCCCCCAGGCCAGGGTCCTCGTCGACACAGGCCACCACTACCAGGGCACCAACATCGAGCAGATCGTCGCCTGGCTCATCGCCCTCGGCTCCCTCGGCGGTTTCCACTTCAACGACCGCAAGTACGCCGACGACGACCTCACCCTCGGCTCCATCGACCCCTACCAGGTCTTCCGCATCTTCCACGAGATCCTCGCCGCACAGGCCGCCAGCAGCGCCTTCTCCGCCCCGGCCTACATGATCGACCAGAGCCACAACCTCAAGGGCAAGATGGAGGCGATGGTCCAGACCGTCGTCACCGCGCAGGAGCTCTACGCCCGCGCTGCCCTCGTCGACCAGGACGAACTCGCCCACCTGCAGGACAGCTGCCAGCTCGTCGCCGCCGAGGAGCTCTTCCGCGGGGCCTTCTTCACCGACGTCCGCCCCGCCGTCCGCCAGTGGCGCGAGCAGCGCGGCCTCCCCGCCGACCCCCTCGCCGCCCTCAAAGCCAGCGGCTACGTCGAGCGCATCTCCGCCGAACGCGGCGCAAAAAACGCCGCCAGCCAGGGCTCCTACGCCTGAAGCTGCTGTCGTGTTGCTGTACCCCTCGTGCTTGTCATTCCGCAGCCCTCACGACTTGTCATTCCGCAGCGAAGCGGAGGAATCTGCATCTCGGCCGGCGACTACACCGGATGGAAAGGCGCTCGAATCAGAGTCTCCTAAGCCCTGACAATCCTCTGCGCCACCACTTCCCCCACCAGGCCGGAGGCCCGCACCCTCCCCCAATCAAAGCGCCACCCCACAGCGCACTCCGCGCCCCCGAAGTCCCCCCTCAACCACCGTCAAATCAAGACTTTGACCCCAAAAGTACGGGGGGGGTACTTCGCGGCTCACCGCTCTAATTCAGCCGCTGCAGCCGCGCGATCAGCTTCTCCGCCAGCGGTTCGCCGCTCTCGGTCCACAGCAGCCGGCTGGAGATCCCGCAGTGCTTCTCCACGCTCAGCGTGAACGCCAGCAGCTTCTCCACATTCTGCTTGATGTACGCGGAGCCCTCCGCATCCACCTCTTCGTCCTCCAGCACCCACGGCGTGTCCAGCCCGAAGTCCACGCGGATGTGCCCGTTCTGCGCATAGCTGTTCGCATCAAAGTCCGGCCCGAAGCCGATGATCCGCACCTTCGCCGCCTCCATCCGCCACACCGCATCCAGCCCGCCCGCTGCCTCCGGCACCCACAGCATCCAGCTCATCTCGAACTCGTACGCCTGGTCTTCGTGCAGCTGCTCGGTCGCCTCCGCCACGGCGTTCTCGATCTTCGATCCCTCGGTATCGGCCGAATCCTGCGCCCGCTCGTCGTTCACATAGATGCGCTGATAGATCGGCGACTCGGTCCAGTCGATCGGATACACGCTCGCCGCCGCCACCCGGCCCAGCGCACTCTTCGCGTCGCCATCTTTCGCAATCACGGCGAACTGACGCATCACCCCGGCCAGCGCCGCCGGCAGCGACTCGAAGCGGAAGTTCGGATACCACAAACTCAAATACAACTGGTCAGCCATCTCTCCATTCTAGCTGTCCCTGCGTCCAAACTGCGGCCCTTGTAACGTCACACCGCACACAGTGAGAAGATACTAGCTGGAGATCATGGCCCTCACCATCAAGCGATTGCGCTGGTTCCTCGCGGCAGCAGCCCTGCTGCTGGTTCTCGTCGTCGCCGCCTATCTCGGGCTCGGCCGTTACCGTGCGCTCAAGGCGTATCTCTCGGTCATCCGCAAGGCCGGCGCAACCGTCTCCCACGACACCAACGGCTTCACCTACTCGCAAACCGAGCAGGGCCGCACCATCTTCACCCTCCACGCCCGAAAGGCTACCCAGCTCGGCGAAGGCCGATGGGCGCTCTACGGTGTCAACGTCATCCTGTACAGCCGCGACGGCCTGCACAACGACGTCATCAACGGCGACCAGTTCACCTACAACGAGCAGGACGGCATCGTCCGCGCCATCGGCGAGGTGCACATGGACCTCGAAGCGCCCGACTCCATCGCCGCCGCCGGCCGCTCCTCGCTCAAGCCCCTCGCCGGCTCTCCCCCAGGCACGCACAGCGAACCGGCCAACGTCATCCACGTCCGCACCAGCGGTGTGGTCTACCTCCGCAAGCTCGGCGTCGCCGCCACCGACCAGCGCGTCGAGTTCTACTACGGCGGCATCTCCGGCTCCGCCCAGGGTGCCGAGTACAACACCAGCCTCAGCACCCTGCGCCTGCTCT
>JAJZFE010000138.1 GCA_021798655.1 Acidobacteriota bacterium
TCCGTTTACGTCTGCGTCCGCGGTGATCGAAGCAAACCGCTGTCTTTACTGCTTCGATGCGCCGTGTATGGCTGCCTGTCCCACGCACATCGACGTACCAAAGTTCATCAAGAAGATTGCGAGTGGCAACCTTGAAGGTTCCGCTAGTACGATCCTCGACGCCAACATTCTGGGAGCGAGCTGCGCGCGCGCCTGCCCGGTACAGGTGCTGTGCGAGGGTTCGTGCGTGATGCATCACAGTCACGAACGGCCGATTGAGATTGGGCGTTTGCAACGGTTCGCGATGGATGCGCTCTATGCCAGCGGCGCACCGTTGCCGTTTGCTCCGGGGGGTGATACGGGAAGGAAGGTTGCGCTGATTGGCGGCGGTCCGGCATCACTAGCGTGTGCTGCGGAGCTGCGGCGGCGGGGAATTCGTGCAGAGATCTTTGACGCGCGCCCACTACCCGGTGGCCTGAACACTTACGGGATTGCAGAGTACAAGCTGCCGCTGGCGGAGAGCCTGCGCGAGATTGATATGCTGTCGCAGCTCGGCGTGCAGTTTCACTTCGAGACCATCGTGGACGCAGCGAAGCTTCACGCTCTTGAAGCAGAGTTCGACGCGGTGTTTCTTGGTGTAGGTCTGGGAAAGATTCAATCACTCGGTGTGACGGGCGAGAGGTTGGCGGGTGTGGTGGATGCGTTGGACTTCATCGCCGGGTACAAAACAGGGGCTACAACTTCCGTGCCCTCTCGTGTCGCCGTTATTGGCGCTGGCAATACGGCGATTGATGCAGCGAATGCGGCGGTGCGGCTCGGTGCTGAAGAGGTCTATCTCGTGTATCGGCGAGGTCGCGCAGAGATGTCAGCGTTTGACTTTGAGTATGAGCATGCCCAACAGGAGGGCGTTCGCTTTCACTGGTACAAGGGCGTTGCTTCGATGGAGGGCAGCGACAAAGTCGAGTCGATTCACGTACGACCGTTGGCACCGAATACGGGGGGCTTGGTAGCCACAGAGGCCGAGCAGGGATTTCATGTAGCTGTTGGCATGGTGATCCTTGCTATCGGACAGGAAACACACACAGGGTTTCTCGATGACGGTGCAGTGAAGCTCGACAAGGGCAGGATCGTCATCAATCGCTTGAACGGACAGACCTCAAAGGCGAATGTATTCGCCGGGGGTGACTGCGCGAACGGCGGACGCGAAGTGGTGGATGCTGTCGCAGACGGCAAACGCGCAGGCGCAGGAATTGCCGCGTGGCTGGAGGGCAATGATGCCAACGCTTGAGACGACGTTTGCAGGGATACGGTGCCTCAATCCTTTCTGGCTGGCGAGCGCGCCGCCTGCCAACTGCGGTGACCAGATTATGCGCGCATTCGATGCAGGCTGGGGTGGCGCGGTATGGAAGACGATTGGTGCGCCAATCACCAACGTGAGCTCGCGCTATTCGTCGATTGATTGGAACGGCCAGCGGATGATGGGCTTCAATAACATTGAGCTGATCTCTGACCGTCCGACTGAGGTGAACCTGCGCGAGATTGCCGAGGTGAAGAAGAAGTATCCGAAGCATGTGGTGATCGCGTCGTTGATGGTGGAGTCGAAGCGCGAGAGCTGGCAGGAGATTGTGCAACGCGCAGAGGATGCAGGTGCCGATGGGCTGGAGTTGAACTTCGGTTGCCCGCACGGGATGAGCGAACGCGGCATGGGCTCGGCTGTCGGGCAGGTGCCGGAGTATTGCGAGCAGATTACTGCGTGGGTGAAAGAGAAGGCGCGGACGCCGGTCATCGTAAAGCTGACGCCGAACATCTCCGATATCCGGATTCCAGCGCGCGCTGCGAAGAAGGGTGGAGCCGATGCGTTGTCGGCGATCAACACGATCAACTCCATCACGAGCATTGACCTTGACACGCTGGAGCCGCGGCCAAACGTGGACGGAAAAAGTTCGCACGGTGGATACTGCGGACCAGCCGTGAAGCCAATCGCGCTTAATATGGTGCAGCAGGTGATGAGTGACCCCCTTGCCGCGCTGCCGATGTCGGGTATCGGCGGCATCGCAACGTGGCAGGATGCGGCGGAGTTCATTCTGCTCGGCGCGACTACCGTTCAGGTGTGCACGGCAGCGATGCACTATGGTTATCGCATCGTGGAAGACATGGGTGATGGGCTGCTGGCGTGGATGCGCCGCAAGGGCTACGAATCGCTCGATGACTTCCGTGGCCGTTCACTGCCGAATGTACGGGAGTGGAAGAATCTCAACCTCAACTTCAAAGTGGTTGCGCACATTGACGAGTCAAAGTGTATCGGCTGTGACCTTTGCTATACGGCCTGTTGGGATGGAGCGCACCAGTGCATTCATCTTGATCGCACGCTGCCGTCGTACGATACGCAGCGTACACCGGACCAGGTAACGGCTGCGAGCGGCCGCGTGATTAGCGTGACACCGATCAGCAAACTGGACACGACGGCATCGTCGGCGCACTCACACGGTGCAACTCCGTTGCACCGCATCCCTCGCGTCGATGAAGAGCACTGCGTCGGCTGCAACCTGTGTTCGCTGGTCTGTCCCGTGCCGGAGTGCATTACGATGCAGCGTCGCGACACGGGCCTGCCTGCCGAGACCTGGGCCGAGCGTGTTGCAAAGGGCGCGGCTATCGAAACCGCAGGCGTTACGGCAAACCCCAATCAGTAGGAGCGTTGTATGGGAACACTCATCAAGGGCGGGACAGTTGTTACTGCGGAGCGCTCGTACCGCGCGGACGTGCTGATCGCGGGTGAGGTGATCGCGCAGATCGCGGAGGCGATCGAAGACCGCGAGCACACGATCATTGACGCGACCGGGTTGCTGGTGATGCCCGGTGGCATTGACGTGCACACGCATCTCGATATGCCGTTCGGTGGAACGACGAGCGCGGACGACTACACAACGGGCACTCAGGCCGCGGCAGTTGGCGGCACCACGATGGTGATTGACTTCGCACTGCAGTCACAGGGGCACACCATGCGCGAGGCCTTCGATACGTGGCGTGAGAAGTCGAAGGGCAAGGCTTGCGTGGACTTCTCGCTGCATATGGCTATCACCGACCTTGACCCGCACCACACGGGAGACACAGGATACGGCCTGCGTGAGATGGAGGAGATGGTTGCAGAAGGCATCAGCAGCTTCAAGCTCTTCATGGCGTATCCCGGTGTGTTGATGATCGACGACGGGTTGATGTTCCGTGTGATGCAGAAGGCTGCGACGCTAAACGCGCTTTGCTGTATTCATGCAGAGAACGGCAGTGCCATTGATGTGGTCGTTGCGCAGATGATCGCGGAGGGCAAGACCGCGCCGCACTACCATGCGCTCTCGCGTAGCCCGAAGGCCGAGGCTGAAGCTACACATCGTGCCATCGCGCTGGCCGATATGGCGAATGCTGCTGTGTACATCGTGCATCTATCGAATGAGGACGCGCTCGCTGCGTTGAAGTTCATGCAGGCGCGCGGTGCGAAAGCGCTGGCTGAAACCTGCACGCAGTACTTGGTGTTGTCGATTGAAGATCAGATGCCGGGCCGCAACTGGGACGAGGCCAAGTATGTTTTTACGCCACCGTTGCGCGAGAAGAAGAATCAAGCGCATCTGTGGCAGGCGCTGGCTGATGGATCACTCGCTGTGGTCTCAACCGATCACTGTCCGTTTCGGTTTGCAGATCAGAAGAGTCTTGGCAAGGATGACTTTCGGAAGATCCCGAATGGTGGGCCGGGCGTTGAAAATCGCCTGCAGCTGCTGTGGCACTTTGGAGTGAACGAAGGGCGAATCTCGCAGGAGAGATTTGTAGAGTTGGCAGCGACCGCTCCGGCACGCGTCTTCGGTATGGAGAAGCAGAAGGGTTCGCTCGCTCCTGGACTGGACGCCGACATCCTGCTGTGGGATCCGAACGCGGAGTACACGATCTCTGCTGCGACGCAGCGCATGGCTACCGACTACTCCATGTTTGAAGGCTGGAAGGTGAAGGGCAACGCGGCAAAGGTGTTCTCGCGCGGAGAGCTGGTCGTGGACAATACCAGACGCCCTGGCGAGTTTTTGGGCGCGACTGGCCGAGGCAAATTCGTCCGACGCGGGGCCAATGCAGGAGGCTTCGCTTGATCGCATCGAAGACACCTGCGCAGATGAATATCGACACTTCGGCGGGACCGTACTCGCCCGACCCACGCCTCTACAACGAAGATCTGGCGCCGACGCAGCCAGCGCAACGCACCTGGTCGATGTACAACTACTTCGCGCTGTGGTTTTCCATGTGTATGGAAGTGACGACGTACATGCTGGCGGCCAGTCTGATTGCCGCAGGCATGAGCTGGAAAGAGGCGATCGGCACGATCCTTCTCGGCAACCTGATCGTGCTCGTGCCGATGCTTTTGAATGCTCACGCCGGTGCAAAGTATGGGATTCCGTTTCCGGTGTTTGTTCGCGCGAGCTTTGGCCCGATCGGCGCAAATGTTCCTGCAATCCTGCGCGCCATTGTTGCGTGTGGCTGGTTCGGCATTCAGACATGGATTGGAGGGCAGGCGATTGCTGCCATGGTCGCGGTATTGTGGCCGCATAGCGCCGGCTCGTCGCATGTCTTGTGGATATGCTTCCTCGGCTTCTGGCTGTTGAACATGGCGGTGGTGTGGCGCGGGGTGGAGTCGATCCGTTTTCTGCAGAGCTACTCTGCGCCGCTGATGGCTGCGATGAGCCTCGCACTGCTGCTCTATATGCTTCATCGTGCGGGCGGGTTGGGACCTGTGCTTGCAGCGCCTAGCAGGCTCACGACGACAGCGCAGTTCTTGAAGGTCTTCGTGCCATCGCTCACGGCGATGGTCGGCTACTGGGCAACGCTATCGCTGAACATCCCTGACTTCACGCGATATGCGAAGAACCAGGAGTCACAGTTACTGGGGCAGGCCATTGGTTTGCCGTTGGGCATGGTGGTGTACTCGTTCTTCGGCATCGCCGTTACGTCCGCGTCGGCCGTGGTGTTTGGTCATGCCATCTGGAGCCCGGTGGAGTTGCTCGGCATGTTTCATCAACCGTGGATCGCGTTTCTGGGCCTGATTGCGTTGCTGATCTCGACGCTGAATGTGAACATTGCCGCAAACGTGGTCTCGCCATCGAACGATATCTCCAACCTTGCACCGCGCCTCATCAGCTTCCCTACGGGGGGCATGATCACGGGCCTGCTCGGGCTTGCGATGATGCCCTGGAAGATCATGGCAACGTTTGGCAACTACGTCTTCGGCTGGCTTGTCGGATACTCCGGCCTGCTCGGGCCAGTGGCCGGCATCATGGTGGCGGACTACGTTCTGCTGCGCGGCACGAAGCTTGACAGCTACTCTCTTTACCGCCGAGATGGCATCTACGAGTATGCAAAGGGCATCAACCCCGCCGCATTGTTGGCGCTGGTTGCTGGCGTGCTGGCCGCACTCGTTGGCCGCTTCGTGCCTGCGGTCGCATTTCTGTACGACTACGCATGGTTTGTCGGATTCTTCCTCTCGGGAGCAATCTATTCTTTGATCATGTTCCGCCATCGTCTCCCGCTGGAGACCGCACCGCACCTGCGCGCCGATGCAGGAGAAAGATAACCTTCCATGAGCTTTCATCGAGACAGACATGAAGACTGCGCCGCTCACCTCCGCCGAGGTCGTACAGATTACGAAGGACACGAACTATGGCACCTGGCGATTCCAGAAGGGCTGGAGCCCGATGCACATTGTCGATGCGGAGGGCTGCTACATTACCGATGCGAATGGCAAGAAGTATCTCGACTTCTCTTCGCAGTTGATGTGCATGAACCTGGGACACAAGAATGCGGCGGTGGTTTCGGCGATTGCAAAGCAGGCCGAGCAGTTGGCCTATGCCATGCCGGGATATGCGACCACGGCGCGCGCAGAGCTTTCAAAACTGTTGCTGGAGGTGCTTCCCAAAGGTCTGAACAAGTTCTTCTTCACGACCAGCGGCACCGATGCAAATGAGGCCGCCTTCAAGATTGCACGCATGTACACCGGCAAGACGAAGGTCATTGCCCGCTATCGCAGCTACCACGGATCAACGGCGGGAAGCATCGCGGCCACGGGCGATCCACGGCGTTGGGCGATGGAGCCACGCGGGAAGGGACCGGGGATCATCTTCGGACCAGAGGTGCATTGTTACAAGTGCCCGATCAAGCACACGTATCCGCAGTGCGGTATCGCGTGCGTTGACTACCTCGAGCACATGATCCGCAACGAGAGTGATGTTGCAGCGGTGCTCGTTGAACCGATCGTGGGCACAAACGGCGTGCTGGTTCCACCGGCAGAGTACATGCCGAAGCTGCGCAAGGTCTGTGATGAGGCAGGAGTTCTGCTGATTGCCGATGAAGTGATGAGCGGCTGGGGTCGCGCGGGCGAGTGGTTTGCGATGAACCTGTGGGGCGTCACGCCGGACATTCTCACCACGGCCAAAGGCATCACCAGCGCCTACGTGCCGCTCGGCCTTTGCGCTACCAGCGAAAAGATCGGCGACTTCTTTCAGGACCACTACTTCGCGCACGGTCACACCTACGAGGCGCATCCCATGACGCTGGGGCCTGCCGTCGCGACGATCAACGAGATGAAGCGGTTGAATCTGGTGGAGCGCGCGCGTGAGCTTGGGCCGTTTGTCGAAGGCCTGCTGCAGAAGCTGAAGTCCACGCACAAGAGCGTCGGCGACGTGCGTGGCAAGGGACTGTTCTGGGCCGTCGACCTGGTGAAGAACCAGCAGACAAAGGAGCCATTCAACACGTACGCGGACAAGGTCTCGGGCAAGCCGCTGCTCGTGGATCAGATCGCAGGCAAGATGCTGGCCGAAGGTGTCATCGTGCAGGCATGGGTCTCGCACTTCGTCATCGCGCCGCCGCTCATTGTGGAGAAGGACGAGATCGAACGCGGCATCGGAATGCTGGACAAGTATCTCCACATGGCTGATGAACTGACGGAATAAACGGCCGACCCCGTCGCAGATCAGTGTGTGAGAGCGATGCCTCTGCCCAGTATCCGACGATGGCTGCGGCCCAGACCTTCGTGCAGCAGGGAAGAGGCAGCGATAGCGAGCACGGCCATGCTGATGTTTGTTGCTTTGCTGTTCTGCGTTGGCATCCTCTATCCGAGGGTCGGCATCGTTGTGTCAACGCCTGTGCGGATGCCGGTGGGCCAGCGACTGGTCACTGTCTTGATGCGTGTGTAGAAGCGCACGCCTTCTGGTCCATGCACCGCGTGGTCGCCGAAGAGCGAGCGTTTCCATCCGCCAAAGCTGTGGAACGCCATCGGTACAGGGATGGGCACGTTGATGCCCACCATGCCGGCCTGCACGCGGCGCGCGAAGTCGCGTGCTGTGTCGCCGTCGCGCGTGAAGATGGCCGTGCCGTTGCCGAATTCGTGCTCGTTGATCAGGCTGAGCGCGGTCTCAAAGTTGTTCACGCGCACAACGCCCAGCACCGGCCCGAAGATCTCTTCCTTGTAGATCCGCATTGAAGGTCTCACGTGGTCGAAGAGGCAAGCGCCCAGGAAGAAGCCTCCGCCGTGGGGCAGTGCGGCCTCGCGCCCATCGACCAGGAGTTCTGCGCCCTCGTCGATACCGACCTGCAGATAGCTCTCAACGCGCGCAAGGTGCTGCCCGGTGACCAGCGGTCCAAGCTCCGCCTCGGGCGATGTTCCCGCCGCGCCGCTGCCGATCTTCAACGCTGCGATGCGTTCGCGCAGGCGTGCAATCAGCGAGTCGGCTGTCTGCGCGCCCACCGCAACAGCGACACTGATCGCCATGCAACGCTCGCCCGCGGAGCCATACGCCGCACCGACCAGCGCATCGGCGGCCTGGTCGAGATCCGCGTCCGGCATCACAATCATGTGATTCTTCGCGCCACCCAGTGCCTGCACGCGTTTGCCATGCGCCGTGCCCTCGCGATAGACGTACTCCGCAATCGGAGTTGACCCAACAAAACTTACGGCCGCAATCTGCGGGTGCGCCAGGATCGCATCAACCGCCGTCTTGTCGCCGTGGACTACGTTGAAGACGCCGTCCGGCAGGCCCGCTTCTTTCAGCATCTCTGCGATCAGGATCGCCGCACTGGGGTCGCGCTCGCTCGGCTTCAACAGAAACGTGTTGCCGCAGGCCAGCGCAACAGGGAACATCCACATCGGCACCATCGCGGGAAAGTTAAAAGGAGTGATGCCCGCGACCACT
>JAJZFE010000002.1 GCA_021798655.1 Acidobacteriota bacterium
GAAGAGCTTCAGCCCTGAGAGATGCCTTCGCCTGCCCAACAGACAGGTACAAAGATAAATCGCTATAATCGCAGCGCCGCACTCATAGCTTCCTGAAGGATGCTCTATGCACCGTCTGCTCCTGGCATTCGCTCTTTCCGTCACCCTCTCCGTCCGCGCGCAATCCCCCACCACCTTCACCGCCGACCAGGACCACCAGAACATGATGGACCAGCTCGGCATCACCGCCCTGCGCCCCGGCCCCAGCGGCGATGAGCACGCCCCCAACCACGCCAACTACGACGAATCCCTCGCCAACCCCTACCCCAACCTGCCCGACGCTCTCACCTTTCCCGACGGTCGCAAAGTCACAACGCCCGCTGCTTGGTGGACCCTGCGTCGTCCGCAGATCGTCGCCGACTTCGAGCACGACGTCTACGGCAGCATCCCCACCAACACCCCGTCGGTGCACTGGACCGTCGTCGCCACCGACCACGAGACCCTCGGCGGTACGCCTGTTCTGGCCCGCCAGCTCATCGGCCACGTGGACAACGCAGCCTTCCCGCAGATCACCGTCAACCTCCGCATAACGCTCGTGACTCCCGCCAACGTCACGCACCCCGTGCCCGTCCTCATCCTGTTCGGCCGCAGCGCCTTCCCTGCGCCGGTCGACCTCTCCGCCGACGAGCTTGACCGCGTCAATGCTGCGGAAAAATCCCGCCTCGTCAAAGAAGACCCCTCGCTCCAACAGGTCTTCGACAGCCATCAGGCATGGCAGCCCTTCAAAGCCGTTCCCTTCGCCTTTCCCCAGTTCAACGCAGACGGCGACCCGCCCAGCGAGTGGGAGCTGGTGGCCGCTGGCTGGGGCTTTGCCTCGCTCGATCCCACCAGCATCCAGGCCGATAACGGCGAAGGCCTCACCCGCGGCATCATCGGCCTTGTCAACCACGGCCAGCCCCGCACACCCGAACAGTGGGGAGCACTCCGCGCCTGGGGATGGGGTGCCAGCCGAGCCTTCGACTACCTTGCATCCCTCCCCGAAGTCGACGCGAAACACGTCGGCATCGAAGGCGTCTCTCGCTACGGCAAGGCAGCACTGGTCACCATGGCCTTCGACCAGCGCTTTGCGATGGTCCTCGTCGGCTCCTCCGGCAAAGGCGGCGCCACACTCCTCCGTCGCAACTACGGCGAAGCCGTCGAGTCGCTCACCGGCGGCGAGTATTACTGGTTTGCCGGCAACTTCCTCCGCTACGGTGCCTCCGCCGGCAAATCCGGCCCCGGCAACGCCAGCCAGCTGCCGGTCGACTCCCACGAACTCATCGCCCTCTGCGCCCCGCGCCTCACCTTCATCAGCTACGGCATCCCCGAAAAGGGCGATGCTCACTGGCTCGACCACCAGGGCAGCTACATGGCCACCGTCGCCGCGCAGCCTGTCTTCGAGCTGCTCGGCGTCCACGGCCTCGGCGTCTCCACCGACGCCCACACCGCGCAGATGCCGCCCGTCAACCACGGCCTCCTCAACGGCCAGCTCGCCTGGCGGCAGGACGACGGCGGACACACCGACGCACCCAACATGAAGTTCTTCATCCAGTGGGTCGATCAAAACATCCACTACCTGCCAGCACAGTAGCTCGTATTCACGTTGTCGTCGTCCCCGACGCGATCAAGGCCGGAGTAAACCGATACGGAGCCCCGCCCCTGACTCCCCAATTCCTCTCCCTCTCAAACAACATGGCGTCCTACGTCGCGAACGCCGCACGCCACGCTGCGTTCCCCCACAACCGCTCCCGGCCACCATGCACCACGCTGCCCGCCGCAATCGCCGCGGCCGTCGCGTCGTCGATCAACGAGTCATAGCACAGCGCCATCCGCCGCTTCCGCGCCACGGCCGCCTGCTCCTCCAGCGGCTCCCCGGCACTCCAGCTCTGCAGCGGAACCCCCGCCGCCAGCGTGCAGGCCAGCACCGCCGCGTCAATCGCCGCAGGCTCCTGCACAGCGAACGGCTGCTCCTCGTAGAACGCCAGCGGCGCATTCCCTGCATCGGCAGGCAGCGCCGCCTGCACCACGGTGCGGTGGTCCACATGCAGCCCCACCCCCAGCGGCAGCACCACTGCCCCACCGCGCGCCATCTCCAGCGCCCGCTTCACCTTCAGCATCACCTTCTCCGTCAGCAGCGGCTCGCGGCCACGAACCTCGTTCACGGAGCAGTGCAGCCGCAGCGGAGCGTCCTTCAGGTTCAGGTCCACAAACGTCAGCTTCCCCTTCCCCGGCAGGCCCGCATACAGCTTCGCCCAGGCCTCGTCCTCACGCCTGCGCACGGCGCTCGCAAACGACACACGATCGTTCGGATGCAGCGAGCCCAGGTCCGAGAACGGTGCCTGCTCGGTCCGCGTGAACACGCTCATCACCTCCACCGCGTGACCCTGCCGCAGCCAGCTCTCGACCGCCAAACCGGCCGAGAGCGCTGCATCACCACGATGTGCCGACAGAACTACGATCTTCATCCAGGCTCCTTCGCCGCCTACTGCAACGACGTCAGCGTCGGCTGCGGATGCACCGTCACGCCATCCTGCGTCGCCTGAAACACGATGATCTTCTTCAGCGTCTCGTAGGGCACCGACGTGATCGGCAACGCATGGCCGTTCACATACAGCGTCGGCGTCTGCTCCACGTTCACATCCTTGCCCAGCTGCAGCGAAGCCTCCACCGCAGCCTTGGTCGCCGGATCGTTCGCGCACGCCGCCGCTGCCGCCGGATCGCCGCCAGCGGCCGTCACTGCCGCTGCCAGCGCGGCGTCCACGCCGGTCGTCGTCAGCTCTGCCTGCTTGTCATACACCGTCGCCGCATACGTAAAGAACGCCGCGTCGCCCTTGGCCTTCTGCACGCACACGCCCTCGGCCGCCGCGCGGTACGCAAACGGATGCACCGCCGTCAACGGAAAGTTCTCAAACACGATCCGCGCCTCGGGAAAGTCCTTCGCCAGCTGGTCCATCGTGCTCTGCCCTTCCTTGCAGTGCGGGCACTCCAGGTCTGCAAACTCGACGAACTCCAGCTTCTTGTCCGTCGCGCCTTTGGCCGGGCCGTTCGCACGCGCCTGCAGCACCGCATTGTTGTCTGCAAAGGGGTTTGCGCCAAAGTCGATCACCTGGTCCGTAATCGCGTGCTTGCCGTCCGGCGTGGTGTAGAACACTGCCGTCTTCGGACCGCCACTCTCGCCGGCCTCCTGCACAAACACCACCACCTTCGCCACACCCGGGGCCGGCGTCTTCAGAATCGCCGCCACCTCCCACGTCCGCTTCGCGTCATAGCCCCAGATGTTCTTCAGAAACGAGTTCACATCGGCCTCGGTCGGCGACTCCGCCGTAAAGTTCTTCGCACTCACCGGCGGAAGCGCCGGGGCGACCGCGGCCGTGGGCTGCGGCTTCGGAGCCTGTGGTGCGGGGGCTGCTGCTGTCGTCTGGGCCCCGGCCGTGCAGGCCATCATCGTCAACGCCGCCACCGGCAGCCACTGCTTCATCATCGTCGTCATCCTGGTACCCTTCATCATCATCGTTAGTTATTACCTGTCTCTCTGCCTGCAATCGCTTCTACAAAACCTACCGCATGGCGGCAATCGGAAACCGGCGTCCCATGCCAAACGACTTTTGCGAAACCTTCAGCACCGGCGCGGCCTGCTGTCGTTTGTACTCGCTGATCTCCACCAGCCGGATCACGCGTCGCACCAGCTCCAGCGCCACCTGCTGCGTCTCCGCAATCTCCTCTGCCGACTGCGACTCCTCCACGTACGCCCGCAGGATCGGGTCCAGCACCTCGTACGGCGGCAGCGAGTCCGTATCCTTCTGCCCGGCCGCAGCTCCGCCGACGGCGCCTTCGTCAGCGTCTCCTCGGGGATGATCCTCCGCTCGCGATTCGCATACCGGCTCAGCGCATACACCTCGGTCTTGTACACGTCTGCAATGACCGCCAGCGCGCCCACCATGTCGCCATACAACGTGCAGTAGCCGCAGGCCATCTCGCTCTTGTTGCCTGTCGTCAGCACCAGCGCGCCTGTCTTGTTGGAGAGCGCCATCAGCAGGCTCCCGCGCACCCGAGGCTGCAGGTTCTCCTCCGCCAGTCCAAACGGCGTGCCCGCAAAAAACGGCTGCAGCGCCTCGTTGAACTCCGCATAAATCGCCTTGATCGGCACAATCGAAAACGCAATGCCCAGGTTCGCAGCCAGCTGCTCCGCGTCGCTCACCGAGCCTTCCGAAGAGAACTCGCTCGGCATCCCAACACCCTGCACGTTCTCCGCCCCCAGCGCCTCCACCGCAATCGCCGCCACCAGCGCCGAATCGATCCCGCCGCTCAACCCGATGATCGCCTTGCTGAATCCGCACTTGAGCAGATAGTCGCGCGTGCCCAGCACCAGCGCCTTCCACGTCAGCGCCGTCTCGTCTTCCTCTGCAAGGACTCTCTTCTCCGGTTCGGCCGTGTCAACGATCAGCAGGTCTTCGGCAAAGCTCGCCGCCTGCGCCAGCACCTCGCCGTCCGGTCCCACCACCAGCGAGCTGCCATCGAAGATCAGGCTGTCATTCGCGCCCACCTGGTTCACCATCACCACCGTCGCGCGGTGCCGTCGAGCCAGCGCGCCCAGCATCCGCTGCCGCACCGCAATCTTGCCATGCCAGTACGGCGACGCCGAGATGTTCAGGATCAACCGCTGCCCACTCAACGGCTGCGGCAACACCGCCCACTGCCGCATCAGCTCCTCTACCGGGTCCACCGGATAGAGCTGCCGCGGCCAGAACAGCTTGTCGTTCCACGCATCCTCACACACCGTCACCGCAACGGCTCGCCCGCTCACCACGCATAGCGACTGCTCCTGCCCCGGCTCAAAGTACCGCTGCTCATCGAACACGTCATAGAACGGCAGCAGCATCTTCTGCTGCACCGCATGGATCGCGCCCTCGGCCAGCAGCACGGCCACATTGCGAACCCGCTTGCCACGCTCGCTCTCGCAGCGCATCGGCGAGCCGCACAGAATCGCCGGCCGTCCTGCACCACGCGTCAGCTCCGCAATCGCAGCCAGCGTCTGCTCTGCCTGCGCCACGAACGATTCTTTTTCCAGGAGGTCTGCCGGTGGATACCCGCACGTCGCCAGCTCCGGAAACATCACCAGCTCGGCGCCCTGCTCGGCAGCACGTTCGAAGTAAGCAGAAATCAACGCGAGGTTGCCCGCGAAGTCTCCGACCGTTGGATTGATTTGCGCCAGCGCGATCCGCACTTCATCAGTCTACCGGAAGCATGCGCCGCGCGTTCCACCGACGCGCTTCGCAGCGGCAACGCCTAGGTTCCCGTGCCGCCAAAGACCACGCTCACCGTCCGCACCAGAATCTTCAGGTCCAGCGACAGGCTCCAGTTCTCCACATACGCCGTGTCCAGCGAGATGTACGCGTCGAACGAAGGGTCCTGCCGCGCCTCCACCTGCCACAGGCCGGTGATGCCCGGCAGCACGTCCAGCCGTCGCAGATGCGCCAGGTCGTAGCGCTCCACCTCCGACGTCAACGGCGGACGCGGCCCCACCAGGCTCATGTCGCCTGAAAGCACATTGAAAAACTGCGGCAACTCATCCAGCGAATACTTCCGCAGCCACGCCCCCACCGACGTGATGCGCGGATCGTCGCTGATCTTGAACAACACACTGTCCCGCTCGTTCCGATGCTCCAGGTCGCGGCGCAACGCTTCGGCGTTGTTCACCATCGTCCGGAACTTGTAGCACGAAAACGTGCGGCCCTTGCGGCCCACGCGCACCGAACGATAGAACACCGGCCCCTGCGAGTTCACCTTGATCAGCAATGCGATCAGCAGCATCAGCGGCGCGCACACCAGCAGCGCCATGCAGCACACCGCCAGGTCCAACAACCGCTTCAGCACAAACGCTCCACGCGGAAAATCCCTCCAGTGCAGCGCGATCGTCGGAAACTGCCCGATGTACTCCACCCGCGCGTTCCACGCGAGCCCGTCGTAAAGATCCGGGACCACACGCACATCGATCCCGTTCGCGCGCGCCTCTTCCACCACCGCGATCACCGTCTCCTTCGCCACCGGAGCCGTGAAATAAATCTCGTCCACAAACAGCGACCGCGCCACCGAAACACAGTTTGCAACGCCACTCACCACGTCGCTGTCCGGATGGATCGCCGGCGCGTCCTCCACCGAAACGAAGCCCTTGAACCGGAAGCCCATGTACGGCAGCGATTGCAGATGATTGCGCAGCGCGCTCGCCACCCGTCCCTCGCCCACGATCAGCACATTGCGAACCTCGCGGCCATCCAGAAACCGCTGCTCGCGCACCTTCCGCGAGACCGCCCGACGCACCATCATCGCGC
Organism: Acidobacteriota bacterium; assembly: GCA_021798655.1. The sequence goes on from JAJZFE010000002.1 coordinate 6,348, forward strand.
TCATCGTCAGCAGCAACGTCACCGCGACCACAATCCGCGACACCGCATAGGCGTGCATCACATACAGCGTGCCGCACAGCAGCAGCCCGGCCGTCAGCACCGCCTGAATCGTCATCCGCTGCTCGTTCAGTCCGCTGCGGTGCTCCGCCGCACGGTACAACCCGTAGATCCGCGCAAACACCACCACGTACAGCCCGAACAGCGCAACGTACCCGGCTGAAATCAGCGGCACCGCCACCCACACGTGCCCCAGCCAGCTCGTCGAGGCCCCACCCTCCTGACGCAGCCGGAAGGCCACCAGACCCGCCCCGAGCGCGCACAGATAGTCCAGACCTGCCCACAAAAAGGACGCAGTCGCCGAGCGCGCAGAGAGTCCGCCATGACGCGAGGTCAACCCCTCTTGCGGCCGTCCATAGTCTGCCCCTACAACCTGTTCCACATACTCAGGAATCATCATCATCACATTTCGAGAGCTACAAATCCATACATGACTGCAGTTACAGCATGGGAGAGAGGTATTCTGCTCTCAATCTTACGCCTATTCCCACCCAAACTCCACTGCTTCGCAATTGTCGGCAGAATACGGAAACATCCCTCCTCGCAGCCTGTCCTAAGACGAGACAGAAGACGGAACAGACACCCCAGGCAACACCAACTCATCCAGCGCCAGAAACTCATGCAGGATCGGATCATCACTCTGCCGCATCTGCTCGGTCGTGCCGAAGAATCTCGCCCTGCCCTCGTGCAGAAACACCACCCTGTCTGCCAGCCGCTCGGCAAATCGCATGTCATGCGTAACAACGATGCTGGTCAGATGCAGCTGCGACTTCAGCCGTTGTATCAGGTCGCCCAGCAGGTGCCCCATCAGCGGATCCACCATCGTCGTCGGCTCGTCGTACAGCACCGCCGCCGGCTGTGCCGCCAGCGCACGCGCAATCGCCACCGACCGCTTCATCCCCGTCGACAGGTCCGACGGCAACACGTCCGCCATCCCCGCCACACCCACCATCTCCAGCAGCCCCCGCACAATCTGCAGAATCTGGTCCTCTTCCATGTCGCCGCGTTCGCGCAGCGGAAACGCCACGTTCTCACCCACCGTAATCGAATCGAACAGCGCTCCGTTCTGAAACACCATCGTCACCTTGCGGCGCACCTCCTGCATCTCCCGCTCGCTCAGTCCGCCGATGTCCTGCCCCGCCACCAGCACCGTCCCGCTGTCCGGCTTCAGAAACCCCATCAGCATCTGCAGCGACACCGACTTGCCCACGCCGCTGCGGCCGAGAATGCACAGCGTCTCCCCCGGATTGACGTAGAAGCTCACATCCTGCAACACCACAAAGCTGCCAAACGACTTCGAAACTCCCTCGAACGCAATGAACGGCGTCACCGGCGGCACAGCGAACGACGCCGCCTCCATGCCTCCGCCGGACTGCAGCGCGGCCTCCCGCTCCACCGCCTCCGCCTCGGCCTCGTTCGCCACCGCCGACTCGGTCATGAACTCTTCCACCGTCGGCGCAACGTCCGGCGTCAGCGCCTCAAACAACTCGCCATCGCCCGCCGCACTCTCCGCCTTCACCTCGGGTTCGTCCGCCATCGCCCACTCCGTACGTCAGCCTAAGTATTGCATCCGCTCCGCCGCCGCCAGCTCCTGCGGCGTGTTCACATTCGCAAAACACCGCGCCGCATCCGGCATCAGCGTGGCCGCATCCAGCACCAGCAGCCTGCCTCCCAGCCGCGCGAAGATCCTCGTCAGCTTGCGGTCGTTCGCATCCAGGGCCTCTTGAAACGCAGTCACACACTCCTGATGCACCAGGCACAGCGCAGGATGCGGCTCGCCTT
>JAJZFE010000254.1 GCA_021798655.1 Acidobacteriota bacterium
TGGCCTTCACCAGTGTGGCCGCTACGGCATCCACATCTGCGAACTTGCCCTTCATGCCCGCGGTCATCGCGGTCTTCACCGGGCCGGGCTTGATCGTCATCACGCGCACGCCCTCGCGGTCGATGCGGTTTCGCAGCCCATCGACAAACGTGCTCAGCCCCGCCTTCGACGAGCCATACACGTAGTTCGACTTCCGCCCGCGCTCGCCCGCCACCGACGACAGCACCGCCAACGTGCCGTGCCGCCGCTGCGCGCAGTAGTTGCCCAGCCACGTCAGCAGGCTCACCGCAGAGACGAAGTTCGTCTGCAGAATCCGGTTGGCCTCCGCGAAGTCGCGCTCCGACTCGCGCGCATCGCCCAGCACGCCCAGCGCGACGAACGCCGCGTCCAGCCCCGCCAGCGAGTTCACCGCATGGGCCAGCATCTCTGCATGTTTCGCCGTATCGTCCAGATCGACGACCGCGGTGTCCACATACCCTGCGCCGCGCACACGCATGTCCGCGGCCACCACGTTCAGCCGGTCCGCATTGCGCCCCACCAGGTACAAATGATCGCCGCGCGCGGCCCAGAGTCGGCACGTCGCTTCGGCAATGCCCGAGGTCGCACCCAGCACCAGCACTCGCTTCGGCCCAGCCTCGGCTGCATCTTCCGTCACCGCCGGCACGTAGCGCAACGGCAGTTGCGGCTCTGTGTTTGCGACCGTCTGCGATCTCTCCACGCTGCTCATCGTGCCACTCCTTCGCCCGTCACACGCTCCCAGAAGCTCGACGTGAGCGCCGGATCCTTGTAGCGTGCAAACTCCTGCCAGCGCGGATAAAACGCCTGGAACTGCGCCGCCGTCATGCACGCGTCCTTCGCCGGATACAGTCGCCCGCCAAACTCCAGCGTCATGTCACCCAGCCGCTGCATCAGCGGAAAACTGATGTTCGGCTTGATCGGAAAGTCCAGCGCGAACATGATGCCCGCCTGCGGAAAGCTCATCATACCCAGCGAAGGAATCTCGCCAAACGTCTTCAGCACGGCCAGAAAACTCGCCAGCCCGGACTTCGCAATCTCCTTCAGGATCGCGGTCGTGCCCTCCTTCGCGTGCTCCCACGGAATCGCATATTGAAACTGCAGCAGCCCACGCCTGCCGTACATGCGGTTCCAGTGCAGCACCTTGTCCAGCGGATAGAAGAACGGCTCGTAGTCCTGGTGCGTATGCACGTGCCGCTTCATCTGCTTGTGAAAGAACAGCGTGTTGAACGCGCTCACCGACGCGCGGTTCAGCGCGAACCCCGGCGCATTGAACGGGAACACCAGCTTCGGCTTTGGCGACACCGTCAGCTTCCCCGGCGTCTTCGAGTGATCGCCCAGCATGAAGATGCCGCGCGCAAAGTTCTTGCCCCGCGAGACGCAGTCCACCCAGCTCACCGTGTACGCCACGTGCTCATACTGCTTCTTCAGCGCAAGAAACTCGTCGATGCCGTGGAACTGAATCCCCTGGTAGTCGATCAAGCGCGACACGATCGGCTGCAGCCGCAGCTGCGCCCATGCGATCAGCCCGGTCAGGCCCATGCCGCCAATCGTCGCGGCGTACCAGTCCGGGTTCTCGCGTTGCGAACACAGCATCCGCGTGCCGTCCGACCGCACCAGCTCGAAGCTCGGCACATGATTACCGAACGAGCCGGCGACATCATGGTTCTTGCCGTGAACGTCGTTGGCAATCGCGCCGCCCAGCGTCACGTACTTCGTGCCGGGCGTCACCGGCAGAAAGTATCCGCGCGGCACCGCGAAGTCCAGAATCTGCGCCAGCGTAATGCCCGCCTCCGCCGTCAGCACGCCCGTCGCAAGATCAAAGTCCAGCAGCCGATTCATCGCCGTCGTGGGCAGCAGCGTGCCCTCTTTCAACAGACACACGTCGCCATAGCTGCGGCCCATGCCCACGGGCAGTGCGCCGCTGTGCGCCCCCGCCAGCGCGGCAGGAAAGTCTCCCTGCCAGTGCAGTGGCTTCAGCGTCGCGTCATAGGAAGGGTAGCGGCCCCAGGATTCAAACGGCGGCTTGCTCGAAGGTGTGTCCGGTTCAAACGACATACGTAAAGGATACTCAATTGGTGTTGCGACTATGGCAAATTCACGATGCGCTTGAAGTCAACATGCGCCAGGAGTTCAGGTGCAAGTTTCATCGTAGGCGGTTCCACCAGCACTGTCTGTAGGCCAGCTTTTCGCCCATACTTCAAAGCAGGAACGCAATCAGTATCGCCACTCACCAGTATGATCCTATCCACGACACGCCGATCCGAGTACGCAGCGATGTCCAGTCCGATCCTCATATCCACACCTTTTTGCTCGAAATCCGGCGCAAAATCTGCGTCCGTCAGAGTTGACGGTGCGACCGGAATTCTCAGCGGCTTGAAGCCTCGAAACTTCAGCACGCCTCTACGCACGGCAAACAAATCCTTGCGGGATAGCATATGCAACCAGCTATCGTTTGACACAAAGGTATGAGCATCGCCTGAGACAGGCAGCTTGACGGTTCCAGAATACGGAGCGCAGTCGTAATACAAAATGCGAAAAGCATTCTCGTCCGCAGCGATACAAGCATGGGCAAACCGCTCGATAAAGTCTGGGTCATACGTCCTCTTAGCCCGCTTCGCCACAACCCGCAAGAATCCGCCGTCAATCAGGACCGCCACTTTGTACTCTGCCATGCACACTATCCTAAAAGTAAAGCCCCCTTGCGGGGGCATATATTGCTCGCCTACGAGCGTAACGGATATGTGCACTATGTTCATGCTTTGCTCACGGCATTGCAAGCGGAAAATGAAGGGTCGATTCCAAACTGAACCTGTCTACTCAAACCGCCCGGCCATCGCACTGTTCAGTCCGTTGAACGTGGCATCGTAGCGCGCCTCATCGGCGGCGAAGCGCAACATGTGCACGTTCTTCACGCAGACCTCCGCCGGCGTCGGCTGCGTGTTCAGCAGCGCCATCGTCTCAGCGATGTACTCCTTCAGCGGCATCGCACGCGGATCCTCAGCGCCGTCCATCAGCTCGGTCTGCACATACGGCGGAATAATCTCCACCACCTCCGTCGTCGTGTCCTTCAGCTGGTAGCGCAGCGACTGCGTGTACGAGTGAATCGCCGCCTTCGTCGCGCAATACGTCGGCGTAAATGCCAGCGGCACAAACGCCAGCCCCGACGACACGTTGATGATCGTCGAGCGCTCATGCTTCCGCAGCAGCGGCAGCAGCGCCGCCGTCAGCCGGATCGGCCCCAGCAGGTTCGTCGTCACCATCGACTCCGCATCCGCCAGGTCGTCCTGCTGGTCCTTCAGGTCTTCCGCGCGCATGATGCCCGCGTTGTTGATCAGCACGTTCAGCTGCGGATGCTCGCTCGCAATCCGCCCCACCAGCGCGCGAATCGCGCTGCGGTCTTCAATGTCCATCACCAGCGACTTCATGCCGGGGTTGGCCGCGACCACCTCTTCCAGCAGCGCCTTGCGCCGCCCCGCCAGAATCACATGGTTGCCCTGCGCCTGCAGCGCCTCTGCCAGCCCGCGGCCAATGCCCGAACCGCCGCCCGTAATCAAGATCGTGTTGCCCGTAGTTTGCATAGTCGTTAGATTCCTGAACTCATCCTAAGGTTCACCGCATAAACGCGGCATAACAATCTTTCGCGCTGCGCACTTTCAGACTCCCGGACTCCCGGACTCTCAGACTCGCAACGGGACGCGGCAACGCCGGAGCTAGCGGCACAGCCTGTCCAGCTTCCGATACGGCTTCACGTTATCCGGAAAATTCACACCCTTTACCTCGGCCACCAGCTCCTCCAGCGTACCGCCGCCGGGGTGGCCCACATTCGGATCGAAGCTGTACGCCGCATCGCTCTCCGCCTGCGGCAGCGATATAAACTCAAACCCCTTCGCACGAAACAGCGCAATCAACCGCGGCAGCATCTTCGCATCGAACGCTCCCACGTGCAGCAGCAATACATACGGTATGTCCCGCCCATACAACTGCTGCGAGAGCCCGCGAAACACCCCGATAAACTCATCCGCCGTCGCCAGGTAACTCATCTCCAGGTACGCCACACCGGCCGCGTCATGCCGCGTCATGCACCGCGCATACGGCTCGTTCCACAGGTAATCCTCAAAGTCCAGCGTCACCTCCGCAGTCCTGTACCCATGCTGCTGCAGATACGCCCGCACGTCCCGCCGCTTGGCCAGCGTGTCGCCTTCGTTCAGATACGGATACCGAAACCAGTGCCAGTCGCTCGGAGCCGCACCACGCTGCTCGCTGATCGCCTCCACCCTCTGCATCAGCGGCTCATCCAGCGCGATGTTCTGCTCGAACGCCTTCGCCGAAACCTCATCGAGCGACGGATGCGAGAACGTATGGTTTCCCAGCGGCTCGCCGGCCTTGCGCCAGTCCTCCAGAATCTCAATCTGATACGGAAACTGCGCCACCCGAAACCCGTTCACAAACCCATACACCGGCGGCATCTTCTCGGCCTTCAACGCCGCCAGAATCTCCCGCACTGGCTGCGGCCGCGCCTCCCCCGGCGGCAACGGCCCATGCGCCGGCAGATCATCAAACGTGAACGCCACCTGCGGCCGCTGCGCCTGCACCACCGGCATCGCCACCACCAACACAACCGTCGCCCACCCACTCCATCGTGTCATGCAAAGAGTCTATCCGCGCCACGGCCTCCGCTACCAGATTCTCCGCACCCCAAACGCATCCAGTTTGACATCCGCGCTGATCACCGGAATATCCAGCGCCAGCGCCTGCGCCGCAATCATCCGGTCGAACGGGTCACGATGCGTTCCCATGAGACGACCAGCCGTCAAGCCGTGCTGAACCGTGACTGGAAGCAACGTGTAACCCGCGATCAACATCCATTCCACAAAGCGGGTTTCCAACGCTTGCGCCTCTGGCATCTTCCCGATCCGGACCTTTGTGGAGATCTCCCATGCTGACGCCGCCGACACCAGTAACTCGCACTGCATGTCACTGATCGTTGCTCTCGCCGCCAAGCCAAGGCGCTCCGGAGACTGACCTGCCCAGATGAGTGCATGCGTGTCGAGGAGCGCTTTCAATCCTCTCCACCTTCCCAGGCTCGTAGCTCTTCTTCAGGAAGAGGATCGAAAAAACTGTCTGGAATATGGATACCAAGGTGTGCCAGGGCACCCAAACGCTGGGGCTTGCCCTTCTGAGGCGCAATGGCTTCAACTTTGGCCACAGGCGTCTTCCCCTCACCCGAGGTCAAAATCACGGTGTCTCCGAGCTGCAGACTCTTGAGCAACTCGGGCAGAGTTGTCTCCGAAGCGTCAACAATTGAGGTCATAAAATGCCTCCCGACATCAGACTAAACCAAATACCTGACGGGGGGATGCCACACTCAAACGCAAAGAGGGCGCGGCTTTCGCCACGCCCTCTCTCGTTCGTTTGCAATCGACTTACGCTGTTGCGCGAGCCTTCTTCGCTGCTTCCAGCGCGCCCTTGGCCTGCACGGCCAGCGCGGCGAAGCCCGACGGGTCGTTCGCGGCGATGTCGGCCAGGATCTTGCGGTCCAGCCCGTTGCCGGCCTTCTTCAGCCCGTTGATGAACGTCGAGTAGCTCATGCCGTTGATCTTGCACGCTGCATTGATGCGCACGATCCACAGCGAGCGGAACTGGCGCTTCTTCTGCTTGCGGCCGATGTAGGCAAACTTCAGTCCGCGCTCAACAGCTTCCTGCGCGGCCTGGTACAGCTTGGATTTCGTGAGGAAGTAACCACTCGCGCGCTTCAGGATCTTCTTGCGGCGGTCGTTACGCTTGGTACTCCGTTTTACACGGGGCATGGTGATCTCCTTTTGCGTATAAAGCCGTTCAGTAATGCTTCGGCTTTTCTGGTTTCAGCGGCTGGAGGTAAGGGTGGCCTCTTCACTCGCCTGCAACTTCGAATCTCAGTGGGCTGGCATCTGCCGGAACCCAGGGGCCTGAACGCTTTTTGCGGCCCGTCGCCTCTTCCAAGACGGCTCGATTCGAAAAACTCTTGCTACCGTGTACGTCTTCAAAGCTCTGCTTCCAAAGCTTTTTACGCGTACGGCAGCATCCGTGCAACCTTCGGGGTGTCCGCGTCCGAAACCATCACGATCTTGCCCAGGCGGGCCTTGGTCGTGTTGGACTTCGAGGTCAGAATGTGGCGCATCTTCGTCTGACCGCGCTTGAAGCCGCCAGAGGCAGTCTTCTTGAAGCGCTTTGCGGCGCCGGAGTGTGTCTTCAACTTGGGCATTGGTTTTCCTGCTGCGGCTCCCTTAACCGGGAACCAACACTTGAACAACGTCTCTTAGAATAGCAGATTCTCGCCGCACTCCCCTGAAATCCTGCCCGAAAATCCATCCAGCCCGCCTAGACCGCCGCCAGCGCAGCCCGCTCCGGCGGCTGCAGAATCCGAATCGACTGCATCCCTGCCGCCGTCGCCGCCTGGATCCCGATGTCCGCATCCTCAAACACCAGGCAGTCCTTCGCCGCCACGCCCAGCCGCTCCGCCGCCAGCAGAAACGGGTCCGGCGCCGGCTTCGATCGCGCATAGTCCCCCGCACACACCAGCGTCTCAAACAGGTGCAGAATCCCCAGCGTCTCCAGCGACTTCACCACCGACTCCCGCGTGCTGCCCGACACCACCGCAAACGGAATCGTCCCATGCGTCCGGTGAATCTCCTCCAGCACCTCCGGCACGGCCTTCAGCTCGTGGATCAGCTCGTAGTACAGGCTCTCCTTGCGGTGCGCGAACTCCTCCACCGGAATCGCCAGCCCATCGCGCTTGTTCAGCTCCTCCACCACCGCCGTCACCGGCAGCCCGCCCCACGCATAGAACAGCTCCTCGGTAAAGCTGGTGCAGCCATACTCGCGCAACGCCTGGTTCCACGCCACGTAGTGCAGCGGCATCGAGTCCACAATCGTCCCATCGCAGTCAAACAGATACGCCTTGAAGTCGCCCGCGGGCAGTGTCAATCTCATCCCTCTATTCTCTCGCATCTGCCTAGTCTCTCGCATCTGCCTCGTCTCTCGCATCTGCCTCGCGTCTGTCCGCACACCGGGAACCGCAGCCGCCTTCCGCGCGTACCCCATTCATCGACAGCCTCTGATACAGCCCCTGAAAGCGAGCCTCCCCCGATGAACCTCTTCCGCGCCCTGCCTCTCTTCGCCGCACTGCTCGCCCCCGCGCTCGCCAACGCGCAGGCCCCCGTCCCCAAAGCCGAGCAGGACGCCCTCACCCAGACCATCACCGCGCTCGACACCCGTCTCTTCGACGCCTACAACCGCTGCGACCTCAACACCCTCGGCAGCATGGTCGCCGACGACCTCGAGTTCTACCACGACCAGACCGGCCTCATGCTCGGCAAACAGGCCTTCCTCGACTCCATCCAGCACAACATCTGCGGCAAGGTCGAGCGCACCATCGTCCCCGGCACACTCGAAGCCGACGTCCTCCACCACTACGGCGCCGTCGAGCAGGTCACGCACCGCTTCCACCACCCCGGCGACAACGGTCCCGGCGGCGAAGCCCGCTCCATCATGCTCTGGAAGAACACCAACGGCACCTGGCTGCTCACCCGCGTCATCAGCTACGACCACCACAGCCTCACCCGCTGAAGCTGCTCCCTCGCAGGTATCGAGTTGTCATCTCCGCCGAAGGCCGCGCCCTGGTTGCCGTAGCGACGAGCGGGGTCCCCTGCAGCGTCTCTGGCTCGCTGGGGTGAAGGAACCCCCGCATTTCGAACCCGCACGACTCCGCCCCGCCAACCTCAACCCAACCCTCGTCGCCGGAGAGACAGAGTAGCCTCCCACTCCTCCGACTTTGCCTGCCACTGCTTCTTCAGGTCTTCCAGCCGCTGCCCGCGCTTCGGCGTAAAGCTCCGCTCCGTCGCCACGCACTCCGCGATGCGGTCGATGCGAAACACGCGGAAGTCGTCGCGCAGCTCGCACCACGCCGCCAGCGTCCACACCCCCGACCAGAACGTCAGCGCCAGCGGCCGCACCACCCTGTGCTCCCCGCGCGACTCATCCTCCCGCAGCCGCGTGTACCGAAACGCCACCACCGTCCGGCTCAGGCACGCCGCGTGCAACACGTCCAGCAGTCTCCGGTGCGCCGGCGTCATCGCAAAGTCCGGCGCATACAGCGCGATCGCGTCCAGCCGAGCCGCCAACTCCGCC
>JAJZFE010000069.1 GCA_021798655.1 Acidobacteriota bacterium
GCTGAGCCAGCAGGTGAATGCGAAGACGCAGGCGATGCTGGCGTATCGGCGGCACTCGGATGAGTTTGTGCTGTTGCGCTACCAGCCGAGCGTGTACGAGAACAACCACATCGATACGAGCTGGCAGGGTGCGGTGCGGCGCAAGGAGACGCTGCCGCTGAAGGGTGCGGCGGTGTTCTATGGACTGGAGGCAAATGCGGACCAGATTCGCAGCAACAGCCTGGGCGATCACGGACGCAACCGGGGCGCTGGGTATGCGGGGTTGGAGTGGGCCGGGTCGAGGTGGGGGACGCTGTCCGTGGGCGCTCGCGAGGAGATCTTCAGCGGCGGGTTGAGCGTGTTTACGCCGGACGTGGCGGCGAGTGTGCGGCTGCCGCATGAGGTAAAGCTGCGCGCTTCGGTGGGGCGGGGGTTTCGGCTGCCGACGTATGTGGACCTGTACTACAACGATCCGACGACGGTGGGCAATGCCAACCTGCGGCCGGAGAGCGCGTGGAGCTTTGATGGCGGCGTGGACTGGTATGCAAGCGCGAAGCTGGCGATGTCGTTCACGGTGTTTCATTCGACGCAGACGGACGCGATTGATTATGTGAGAGCGAGTGCCGCGCAGAAGTGGCAGGCGGAGAACCTGAACGGGCTGCAGTTTACAGGCACGGAGGAGAGCGTGGACTGGCGACCGTGGACCGGGCAGGAGTTTCGCTTCGCGCTGACGACGCTGGCCGGTGCGCAGGGTGCGCTGAACGGGTATCAGTCCGAGTATGTCTTCAACTATCCGGTGCAGAATGCGAGCGCGGAGTGGGTGGGGCGGTATCGCAATGGCCTGTTGCTGCGGCAGCGCGTACGAGCGGTGAACCGCGTGGATCGCAGCGTGTATCCGGTGTGGGACGCTTCGGTCGCGTATGAGGGGAAGCGTGTGCAGCCGTATGTGCGGGCGACGAACCTGAGCAACTCGGACTACCAGGAGATTCTCGGCGTGCAGAACCAGTCGCGCGCGGTGGTGGCTGGAGTGGAGTGCGTGCTGGGGCGGCGGGAGTAGCGCGGGCACGCACCGAACGAGAGAGGCCGGTTAGAGCTTGTCGTAGATGTCGCGGATGTCGTAGACGCCGGTGCGGGTGGAGAGCCACTCGGCGGCGCGGACGGCGCCTTCGGCGAAGGGACGGCGCGAGGTGGACTCGTGCGTGAGCAGGATGCGGTCGCCGTTGCTGACGGCCTCGACGGTGTGGACGCCGGCGGCGTCGCCGACGCGGCTGGCCGAGATGGGAATCTCCTTGTGCGGGTCGACGACGGTCTTGACGGCGTCGGCGAGGGTGATGGCGGTGCCGCTGGGGGAGTCGAGCTTGCTGGTGTGGTGCGTCTCGGAGATGGAGAAGGTGTAGCCGGCATCCTTGAGCGCAGCGGCCATCTGGCGGGTGAGCTGCATCATCATCTGCACGCCGATGGAGAAGTTGGTGCCATAGAGCAGCGAGCCGCCGCGGCGCTCGGCGAGCGACTTCATGTCGTCGAGCCTGGCGTACCAGCCGGTGGTGCCGATCACCATCTTTGCGCCGGTGGCGAGGCAGGCGCGCATGTTGGTGACGACGGCCTCGGGCGTGGTGAAGTCGATGATGACATCGAAGCCGGCGACGAAGGGAGCAGTGAGCGCCGCGCCTTCCTTGTTCTCGGTGGCATCGAGGACATGGACGCTGTGACCGCGTTCGGCGGCGACTTCTGCAACGAGTTTGCCGGTCTTGCCGACACCGAGAACGAGGATGCGCATGGCGTGACTCCTAAACTCTTGCGGCTACGGGGTTGCGGGCTTCGACGTCGAAGACGGTGGGGTCGGGGGCGACGAAGAACTTGTTGTGGAGCGAACGGATGGCCTCTTCCACGTCTTCTTCGTTGATCATGAAGCTCATGTTGATCTCGCTGGCACCCTGGGAGATCATGCGGACGTTGACGTGGGAGATGGCGGAGAAGACCTGCGCGGAGATGCCGGCCTGGCCGCGGATGTCTTCGCCGACGAGGCAGATGAGGGCCTTGTCGGACTCATACTTGACGTCGGCGATGCCGGAGAGTTCGGCGCAGATGGCGGGCAGAGCCTCGCGCGAATCGACGGTGACGGAGATGGAGACCTCGCTGGTGGAGACCATGTCGATGGCGCACTTGTGCTTGTCGAAGACATCGAAGACGAGCTTGAGGAAGCCGTGGGCGAGCAACATGCGGCTGGCGACGATGTCGATGATGGTGAGGCGCTTTTTGGCCGCGATGGATTTGAACGGGCTCGCGCAGGGCGGCGGCGTAGCGACGATCTTGGTGCCTTCGTTCTCCGCGTTGCGGCTGTTGAGGACGAAGACGGGGATGTTCTTCTGCACCGCAGGCAGGATGGTGGCGGGGTGGAGCACCTTGGCTCCGAAGTAGGCGAGCTCGGCGGCCTCTTCAAAGCTGATGGTCTTGACCCGCAGCGCGTCGGGGCAGATGCGCGGATCGGTGGTCATGATGCCGTTGACGTCGGTCCAGATCTCAATGGCTCCGGCGTGAAGGCCGCCGCCGACGAGGGCACCGGTGTAGTCGCTGCCGCCGCGGCCGAGTGTGGTGGTGATGCCGTCGCAGCTGCCGATGAAGCCGCCCATGACGGGTACCTTGCCGAGATCGACGAGGGGGAGAACCTGCGCGACGAGAGCGTTTTCGATGGCGCGTTCGTTGGGCGTGGCCTTGCCGTAGTGGTTGTCGGTAAGGATGACGGTGCGGGCGTCGACGTGCGCGGCGCTGAGGCCGTGTTCGGCGAAGGCGGCGGCGACCATCTGGCTGCTGAGCCGCTCGCCGAAGCTGACGACGTTGTCTTCGGTGCGGGGGGTGAGCTCGCCGACGGCGGAGATGCCGCGCAGCAGATCGTCGAGCGCGTCGAAGTCGTGATGAATGTTGAGCTGCAGCGAGGTGAGGCGGTCGGCGTTCTGTGCAGAGAGGCCGACGAGTTCGCTGGCGGTCTTTAGGTGGCGCGTGCGCAGCCCGTCGGAGAGGCGGAGAGCGCCCTCGCGATCGTTCTTGCCAGCGGCAGCGGCGGCGGCGAGCAGCGTGTCCGTGACCTTGGACATCGCTGAGACGACGACGATGGGGTTGAGGCCCTTGCGAACGCGGCCGGCAACGATGGCGGCGGTGCGCAGGATGGCGGTCGCGTCTTCGACGGAGGTGCCGCCGAACTTCATGACGACGATGTGCTGGCGGGGTGTGCTCATGCGTTCACCAACTCTCGTGCGACGGAGTTGACGGGCGGAAACTTGCGGAAGTCGAACTTGCCGAGCACGGCGAGGATCTCGGCGTTGAGGATGGCCGCGCCAGCCGCGCCGCGGATGGTGTTGTGCGAGAGCAGGGTGAACTTCCAGTCGAAGAGGGTGCAGGGGCGCAGGCGGCCGACGGTGGTGGTCATGCCGTTGCCGCGCATGAGGTCGAGTCGGGGCTGAGGGTGGGTGTCGCCGTGCGCGTACTCGACGGAGAACTCAGGGGCCGAGGGCAGATGGAGGCCGTCGAGACCTTTGCCGTGCAAGGGCTGGAAGCTGCTCCATGCGGCGAGAATCTCGTCGTGCGTGGCGGGCTTGCGCAGCTTGATGCTCACGCACTCAGTGTGGCCTTCGAGGACCGGAACGCGATTGCAGATGGCGGAGAGCGCGAGGTCGGCAGGCTGGAAGGCTGTGGCCGTGGAGGCACCGAGGAGCTTGGCGACCTCTTCCTGCAGCTTTTCCTCTTCACTCTTGATGAAGGGGATGACGTTGCCGAGGATGTCGAACGAGGCCACACCGGGGTAGCCTGCGCCGGAGACGGCCTGCATGGTGGTGACGAAGAGCTTCTCGATACCGAAGTGGGCGTGCAGCGCGGCGAGCGGCAGCACGAGGCCGATGGCGCAGCAGTTCGGGTTGGTGACGAGGTAGCCGCCAGACTGCTTGCGGGTGGGCTGCGACTCGATGACTTCGAGGTGGTCCGCGTTGACCTCCGGCACGACGAGCGGGACGTCGGACGCCATGCGGAAGGCCGAGGAGTTCGAGATCACAGCGCAGCCGGCGGCAGCGAAGCGCGGCTCCAGCTCTTTCGCGATGGGTGAGTCCACCGAAGAGAAGATGATGCGCGGAAGGTCAGAGCCGGCGTCTTCCGGTGTGTTGGGCTGCAGCACCATCTGCGCGATGTGCGCGGGCAGGGGCATATCGAGCCGCCATTGACAGGCTTCAGCGTAGGTCTTGCCGGCGCTGCGGTCGCTGGCGGCGAGCCAGGTGATGTTGAACCAGGGATGGTCCGCGAGGAGTTGGATGAATCGCTGTCCGACCGCACCGGTCGCGCCAAGAATGCCTACGTTACGCCGTTCCATCTATCTAGGATATCGCAAGAAGGAGGGGGCAGGGATTAGAGGTCAGGGAACAGGAAAACCGAAGCCCGCAACGGATGTGCTAGTGCGGGCCCCGGCTGTGCTCGTGGGGTCAGTCGACGTAGGTGGTGCGGCGGCGGGAGTAGACGCGGTTGCTGCCGCCTCCCCAGGCGATGACCAGGGCGATGAGGTGGAGGATGAACCACAGTCCAATGCCCTGGTCGGTGTAGATCCAGTAGAGGATGAGCAGGCGCGGAATGATGAGCCAGAGTGCGATGCCGATGAGGTTGACCGTGGCCGGAATGTAGTGGCCCATGCCGTGTTGCAGCCAGGCGAGGAGCAACGACAGGCGCGGAACGAAGAGCGAGAGCACCAGAAACCAGAGTGGGATGGAGTGGTTGGTCAGGGCCTGCGAGAGATTCATGGACGACCTTTCAGGCGATGCGTTGAGTGGCTATTCAGAAGCATCGACGACTGTATGAGATAGATGGCGCGAGCGAAGTTGCCTGCGAAGCCTACTTTGCGAAGGTGAAGGCCGCCTTGGCCGCGGCTTTGGGCGCGACGGTGACCTGGATGTCCTTTTCGCCGAGAGTTTCGTGGACGGCGGCGAGGGTGTAGGTGCCAGGGGGCAGGTTCGGCAGCGTGAACGCGCCGTCTGGACCGGTGACGGCGAAGTAGGGGTTGGGCGCGACGTTGATGTACGCCTGCATCCACGGATGGTTGTTGCAGCGGACGGGGAGCATGGTCTGCGGGGCGGTGAAGCGCTGGGTCTGCGGCGCGCCCATGGGCGTCTGCGAGACATCGATGGAGGCGGTGCCGTCGGTGGGTGTGGTGTGGATGTTGTGCATGGTCGGGTCGGAGTTGTGGAACTCCACCGATCCGCCCTGCTGGAGCGCGATGACGTGCGGGAGGTAGCGGCAGCCCTTCTGGTCGAGCACGACGGGCGCGGTGCCAGCGGGTACGGAGGAGGCGGGGATGCCGGACTTGATGTAGATGTAGACGTTGGCGAGCGCGTGGTTGGTGACGACGAGCTGCTCGGAGCTGTTGGGCGCGGCGGACATGGCGCAGGCCGGGTCCATGCTCATGTCGATCGCGACCGGAGCGGGGGCCTTGCCGTCGAAGTGGACGGTGCCGGTGATGCTGCCGGCGGTGGCGGGGTCTACGGCCGGAGCTGGCGGTGCGACCGCTGGGGTGGAGCTGGGCGCGGCCGTTGTATCGGCCGGAGCTGTGGCGTGCTTGCAGCCCGCAACGTCGAGGGTGAGGGCAAACGTGAGGGCGAGCGCGAGGACAGCCTGGCGGACGGGCAGCGGGGAGAGGGTCGAGGTCGGCACAGAATGATTGTATGCCGGGTTGCGCGGCAGATTCGGTTGTGACGCGGGAGGTGTACTCTTTGGAGGCAATGGAAACTCTGCGAGGTGTTGCTATGAAGATCGTTCGTGTGTCGTCCGTCCGCGTGTCGTCTTTGCTGGTTGCGGTTTGTGTGCTGAGCCTTGCGGGTGTTGCGTGCGGGCAGATGCCGGGGCTGGGGTCGCTGGGCAACGTGCTGGACGGAAAGAGCAGCAGTCCTGCGGGCGGGATTCTGGGCGCGGGTTTGAGCGACTCGCAGATTGGGTCGGGGCTGAAGGAGGCGCTGGCGGTGGGCACCGAGAAGGCGGTGAAGCTGGTGAGCGCGCCGGGCGGCTATCTGGATAATGCAGCGATCAGGATTCCGCTGCCGAAGGACGTTCGTCCCGCAGAGACGCTACTGCGCGACGCGGGGCAGGGAGCGCGGATCGACGACTTTGTGGCCAGCATGAACCATGCGGCGGAGAGCGCGGCACCGGAGGCGGCAGGGATCTTCGGCGATGCGGTGAAGGCGATGACGATCGAGGATGCTCGCAAGCTGCTGAACGGCGGCGATACGGCGATCACCGACTACTTCAAGGAGAAGACGAGCACGCAGCTGGCGGCGGCGTTTCGTCCGCATGTGTCGGCGGCGATGCAGGCCAACGGCGTGGTGCAGAAGTTCGACGCGGTGAAGGGCGCTGTGCCGAAGCTGCCGTTCGGGATGGGCGGCGGTGGCGGCGGGTTCGACATTGATACGTACGTGGTGAACGGCGCGCTGAGCGGCCTGTTCTACATGCTGGGGCAGCAGGAGAAGGCGATCCGCTCCAACCCGGCGGCGCAGACGACTGGACTGTTGAAGCAGGTGTTTGGCCGCTAGATTCGCGTTTACGCGTTTGTGGGTGGGGCGATGCTGGTGCTGCTGTTGGTGGCGGCCAGGGCGATGCCTTGCTTGGCGAAGGCGGTGAGAATGCGCTGGCGCAGCTCGCGGAGGACGGCGTCGCGCTGGTTGATGCGGACGCGGAGGGTAACGGGGTAGACGGCCTCGTAGCCGCGGATGGCGTCGACGCCGGGGATGGTGGGGTCGGTGAGCGTGATGTCCTTGAAGGCGGCGTCGCGGCGAACGTCGGCGGCGAGCTGGGTGAGCAGGGCGATGACGCGGGCGGGGTCTTCGCGCGCGTCGACGGAGAGGTTGAGGGTGGCGACGGCGAAGTCGCGGGAGAGGTTGGAGACGGTGGTGATCTGGCTGTTGGGGATGAGGTGAAGCGTCCCGTCGGCGTCGCGGAGGCGGGTGATGCGGAGGCTGAGGTCTTCGACGGAGCCGGTGAGGCCGGCGATGCGAATGGTGTCGCCGACAGCGTACTGGTCTTCGACCAGGATGAAGATGCCGGTGAGCATGTCCTTGAAGATGGACTGCGCGCCGAAGCTGATGCCGAGGCCGATGACACCGGCGGAGGCGATGAAGGGACCGAGCGAGACGCCGATGGCGCTGAGGATCTGCGTGAGCAGATAGAAGCCGATGACCGCGTAGCCTGTGGCGCGCAGGATGGCGGCCATGGTGCGGAGCTGCGAGGCGCGGGTGGAGTTGGCGACGAGCTGCTGCGCGCTGAGGTTCATGCGGCGGACAAAGAAGCGCACGATCTGCTGTGCGATGAAGGCCGCAAAGAGCGCGAAGAGCAGCTGGGGCACGCCGAACTGGAGAAACTGGGCAAGGTCGCCGCGCCAGCCATCGACGACGTGGCGGAAGATGTGCTCGTCCTGGGGGAGCGAGCTGGTGAGCGGTGGCGTGGCGGTGAAGGGGTTCATAGGTATCCTGCGCGCGGTGGTCTGCGGATGGGTCTCCATGCTTAGAGTAGTGGAGACCGCTGTGCAGGGGTGGGTTGCATGGTTGGGTGTGGCGAATTAGTTGAGAGCGAGTGCAGCGGGGAGGTTGAGTTCGGGCTCCGTCATGGAGCTGGTGGTGACCGCGGTGGAGCGCAGTGCGGCGATGACCTGGGCGGGCGTCCAGGTGGGGTGTGCGGAGAGGAGCAGCGCGGCGGCTCCGGCGACCAGGGGAGCGGAGGCGCTGGTGCCGATGGCCTGGACGTAGGCGGTGTGGCCGAGGTTGAAGCAGCCGAGGCTCTGGCCGCCGACGGAGGGAAGCCCGTCGGTGGTGTTGGCGAGGCCGCGGGCACAGGCTCCGCGGACGAAGCCGCTGACGCCAAAGGTGGTGCCTCCCGGGAAGCTGCCGCCGGGAGCCGCTATGGCGTTGAGCGTGGAGCCGTAGTTGCTGTAGTAGGCGCGAGTGACGGGGCCGGGGACGCAGGTGGCGTTGGCGGCGGTGTCTTCGGCGCAGGCCGGGTTGGTGGAGGCGACGACGGGCAGGACGTTGCGCGCCTGGGCGGGGAGATCGACGTAGTGGCTGGTGGCGAGGTTGAGGGAGTCGTTGCCAGCGGCGGCGACGATGACGACTCCGGCCTGCGAGGCGGCGTAGGTGATGGCGTTCATCTGCGTGACCCAGCCAGCGCCG
>JAJZFE010000230.1 GCA_021798655.1 Acidobacteriota bacterium
GGCGACGAGGAGGAGGCGGAGTCTCGGATTGTTGGCTGCGGCGATCTCCTTGTCCATGTCCTTGAGCGGTGCGCCGGTGAAGCCCGCGAGGGGGAACTCCATGTTGCTCTGTCCGGAGGCGAACCAGACGTCGCCGACGAGGAGGTCGGAGAGCGTCTTGTCGGGGCCGTCGCCGGAGAGCGTGAGGGTGTAAGGTCCGCCGGCGGATTCGGGCTGGAGGTAGAGGCTCCACTTGCCGATGGAGTCGGCTTCGGCGAGGACGGTCTGCGCGTGGAAGCGTGCGGTGAGGCGCGCGTGCGGCGTGGCCCAGCCCCAGAGGTGGATGGGACGGTCGCGCTGCAGGACCGCGTGATCGGAGAGCGCGTTGGGCAGGCGAATCTCAGCGTGGAGCGAGAGCGTGGTGCAGGCGCAGAGCGCAGCGGCGGCGAGGGAGAGCAGACGCATTCGTGGACCTCTTGAGATGTGGGTTGAAGCGCAGGAGTTCAAGCGAGATAACGGTATCACGGTGGTTTCGCGTGCCGCGAAGGCAGCAGAGGCTAGGTGGCCGGGTTGTGTTCGGCGGCGTGGAGCAGAGCCTGCAGGTCGAGCGCGCGGGTGAACATGGCGATGTTGCCGTCGGAGTCGCGGGGCCACTCGGGCTGGGGTCGGTCCCAGTAGAGCTCGACGCCGTTGAGGTCGGGATCGTGGAGGTAGAGCGCCTCGCTGACGCCGTGGTCGGCGGCGCCGTCGAGCTGGATGTTGGCAGCGATGAGGCGCTGCAGCGCGTTGCCGAGTTCGGCCTGCGTGGGATAGAGCACGGCGAGGTGATAGAGGCCGGTGGTGCCGGGCGCGGGCGGTTTGCCGCCGAGGCTCTCCCAGGTGTTGATGCCGATGTGATGGTGGTATCCGCCGGCGGAGAGGAACGCGGCGGAGGTGCCGAAGCGCTGCGTGAGCTGGAAGCCGAGCACGCCGCAGTAGAAGGCGAGCGAGCGGTCGAGGTCGGCGACGCGGAGGTGGACGTGTCCGATGCGGGTCTCGGGATGGATGGGCGTCTGCGGTTGGGTCACGATGTCTCCAGTGCGGTTGAGGTCAGGGTTTGGGCAGCGGGTCGAGGGCGTTGGCGGGCACGTCGTTGGCGCTGGCGTCGAGCGCGACCTTCCACTGTCCGGCGACCTTCTTCCAGACGGTGATGAAGCGGCCGGAGGCAGCGACGGGCTTGCCGTTGGTGATGGTGAGGGCGGTGTAATGTCCCCAGGCGAATCCGGAGAGTGCGTTGGGTCCCATCTGCGCGCCTTCGGCGTACCAGGTGAGCTGGTAGTCCTGCGGGAGCCACTGTGCGGCGGCGGCGATGGCGGCGCGACCGAGCACGGGCGGCTGCGCGTTCTGCAGCGTGATGCCATCGTCGGCGAACCAGTCGGCGAAGGCCTTGCCGCCGCCTTTGGCGACAGCGTCGGAGAACTCGCCTTCGAGCCGGACAAGCTCCAGCTGACCGGCGGAGAGCGTGGGCATGGTGAGCGGCGTGAGCGTGGGGCCTTTGGGCGGTATCGCGAGCGGTGGGACGGGCGTTTGGGCACGCAGCGCGAGCGATGGAAGCAGCAGCGTTGCGGCGAGGACAGCGTAGCGGAGTGGCTTGCGCGCGGGGCGGCTCATGGGTGAGATTGTACGTCTGCGCGGCCGCAGACTGGTATGCTTCGCAGCATGAGTGCAGTGCTGTGGACAGGGTTGCGTGTGGCCGCGATGGCGTCGCTGGCGGTGTTTGCGTGGCGGCGCAGGCGGCTGACGCCGTGGATCTTTGTGGCGATGGTTGCGGGCGCGGAGCTGGGCTTCGATGCGCCGCATGTGGCGGTGCAGCTGCGGGTGTTCTCGGACGTGTTTCTGCGGCTGATCAAGACGATCGTCGCGCCGCTGATCTTTTCGACGTTGGTGGTGGGGGTGGCCGGGCATGGCGACCTGAAGGGCATCGGCCGCATCGGCGTGAAGGCGCTGGTGTACTTCGAGGTGGTGACGACGCTGGCGCTGGCGATTGGACTGCTGGCGATCAACCTGAGCAAGGCTGGCGTTGGTGTGGCCGTGACGGCTAGCGCGGCGCAGAGCGTTACGATTGCGCCGACGCATTGGGATGAGTTTGTGCTGCACATCTTTCCGGAGAACATCGCGAAGAGCGTTGCCGAAGGGCAGATTCTGCAGGTGGCGGTGTTCGCGCTGCTGTTCGGCATTGCGCTGTCGCTGTTGAGCGCGGAGAGGCGCGAGCCGGTGGTGCGGCTGTTCGAGAGCGTGAGCGAGGTGATGTTCAAGTTCACGAATCTTGTGATGTATCTGTCGCCGCTGGCGGTGGGCGGGGCGATGGCGTACACCGTTGGGCACAGCGGGCTGGGCGTGCTGGTGAACCTGGGCAAGCTGCTGCTGACGCTGTATGGCGCGCTGGCGGCGTTTGGGCTGGTGGTGCTGGTGCCGGTGATGCTGGTGTTTCGCGTGCCGGTGCGCGGGTTCCTGCGCGCGGTGGCCGAGCCGGCGACCATCGCGTTTGGCACCGCAACCAGCGAGGCCGCGCTGCCGAGTGCGATGGAGCGCATGGAGGCATTCGGGGTGCCGCGGCGGATTGTGGCGTTCGTGATCCCGGCGGGCTACAGCTTTAATCTGGATGGCTCGACGCTGTACCTGGCGATTGCGGCGGTGTTCGTGGCGCAGGCCGGCGGCATCCACCTGACGCTGGGCCAGCAGCTGACGATGATGGTGACGCTGCTGCTGACCAGCAAGGGCATCGCCGGGGTTCCGCGGGCGATGCTGGTGGTGCTGCTGGCGACGGCGGCGGAGTTTCACCTGCCGCTGGAGCCGGTGGCGATGATCCTCGGCGTGGATGTGCTGATGGACATGGCGCGGACGATGACCAACGTGGTGGGCAACTGCCTGGCCAGCGCGGTGGTGGCTCGCTGGGAGGGCGAGTTTGGCACCGAAGCAGCAAGCGCGGTGGTGCTGGAAGGCGCAGAGCTGTAGGGGTACCCCCCCCCCGATTTTCGCTTGATCTCTGGAATCAACAGGTTACGCGGTGTTGTGGCTGCAAAATATTGATTCCAGAGATTTTACGGGCATAATATTCAAAACATGGGGGTTACGGGCGGTTTTCGTGGTGCGAGGTTTTTTGTGACCGTTTCCGGTGAGCCCGTTTCCTGTTGCCAGTTACTTCTCTATTTCTATTGTATCGAGTGGGACAGGGGGAATGTGTTTTTCGTTTTTGCGGGGTAAAGCGTTTGTGGTGAATGGGTTATGGGTTTGGGGTGGTGGGTTGGGGGTTGACAGAGCGAGTTTGTGGGGAAACCAGGAGGAAGAAAATTTGCCGAGGTGCTAGGGGCAGGGGTTGTCGGTGTTGTTGGGGTTGGGTTTGATGGGGCGGCCGGCGGGTGGGGGTTGCTGGGTGTCGAGCGGGCAGGGTTGGACGGGGCCTGTGCTGAGGCCGGTGTAGGGTCGGCCGCTCTCGTGGTGGGGCTCGCTGGGCAGGATGCCGGTGGAGTGGAGCCAGGCGGTGGCGAGGTGGGTCCAGTGCTGCTCGGGAGCGTTGGGCGGGTCGACGCCGAAGCCGTGGCCGCCGGTGGCGTAGTAGTGCAGCTCGGCGGGGACGTGGGCGTCCATCAACGCGCGGTAGTAGACCAGGGCGTTGCGTCCGTAGCCTTTGTCGTTTTCGGCCTGGATGAGGAAGGTGGGCGGGGTGAACTGGTTGGGGGTGTAGACGGCGTCGAGTGAGGTTTCGGCGGGCGGGACGGCGAGATAGGCAGGGTAGCCGAGGATGGCGAAGGCGGGTGCGGCGCGGCGGGGGGTGCCGTTGACGGTGGGGACGTCGGGCGCGGCGGGGGTGGAGAGGACGTGGACGTCGTCGGGATGGGTGGAGAGGAGGACGGCGAGGTTGCCGCCGGCGGAGTAGCCGATGACGCCGATGCGGTCGGGGTTGATGTGCCACTCGGCGGCGTGCTGGCGGGCGAGGCGCATGGCCTGCTGGGCGTCTTCGAGGTCGGCGGGGTTGTCGGGGTAGTGGCCCTGTTCCGGCACGCGGTACTTGACGAGGAGGCAGGTGACGCCGATGCGGTTGAGCCAGTCGCAGGTGTCGGTGCCTTCGCCGTTCCAGGCGAGGCGGACGTAGCCGCCGCCGGGGAAGACGAGCGCGGCGACGTGGGTGTCCTTGCCGGGCAGCGGGGAGTAGACGGAGAGGGTGGGAACGGTGACGTTGGTGAGGCGGGCGGAGCGTTTGCCGTTGAAGAGTGCGTCGGTGGGCTTGGTGGTGTCGATCTCGGGGTCGGTGGTCTGGGGAGGCTCGGGAGTGGCGTGGGGCCAGAGCGGGAGGATGATGGGCTGAGGAGCGGTCTGCGCGTGCGCGGTGGCGAGCGTGGCGGCGAAGAGGAGAGCGGCGATGGTGATGCCCCGGAGATTCATAGAGGGACATCGTATGCCGAAAGACGGGCGGGGGCAATGAGGAGGAAGGAGGAAGTAGCGAGTAGGAAGGAGGAAGTAGCGAGTAGGAAGTAGGAAGTAGGAAGTAGCGAGTAGGAAGTAGCGAGTAGGGAGTAGGGAGTAGCGAGTAGCGAGTAGGAAGTAGCGAGGAGCGAGTAGGGAGGAGGGAGTTGGGAGGACGTTGGCGTGAGAGGATGGTGGCGATGCGGAGGTGTTGCGTTGAGGATGCGGCTGCGGGTGGCGGTGATGCTGGTGGCGGCGACCGTGTGTGCCGTGGCGCGAGGGGCGAGCTTTGATTGCAAGGTGGCGCGGACGGATATCGAGCGGGCGATCTGCAGCGACAAGGAGCTGAGCGCGGCGGATGAGGCGCTGGCGGCGCAGTACAAGGCGACGCTGGCGATGGCGCCGGAGGAGGTGCAGACGGAGATTCGTGAGGACCAGCGGACGTGGTTGCGGAGCCTGGGGACGGTGTGCCGGGCGGATGCGGTGGCGCGGGAGCATACGGCGGCGCGGCGGGCGGAGCTGGTGTCGTGCCTGAAGGACCAGTACAAGAGCCAGACCGAGGCGTTGCAGCAGCGCGTGGTGAAGAAGGGCGGCGTGGTGTTTGTGATGCGGTCGGTGACGCTGAAGACCAAGGACGCGCCGGACGATACGGCGGTGGATGGCGGCGAGACGAATCCGGGGTATGGGACGTTGACGGCGGTGTGGCCGCAGGCGATGAGCAGCGATGCGGAGTGGGTGGCGTGGAACGCGGCGATGCTGCTGGAGGTGCAGAAGATGGCGGGCGGCGACGGGAAGACTGCCGGTGGGTGGAAGAGCGAGTGGGCTCAGGGTGTGGACAGTGACGTGACGGCGCGGCTGGAGGAGGTGAGCGCGGGGCGGGTGAGCGTGAGCGTGGGCGACGAGGTGATGGGGCATGGCGCGGCGCATCCGAGCGAAAGCTACGAGGAGTTTCACTGGCTGCTGGCGGAGCGGCGTTGGCTGCGCGCGACGGACGTGTTTGCGGCGGGGAGCGGGTGGGCGTCGGTGCTGGAGGCGCGGTGCCGGGCGAGTTTGAAGGCGCAGCTAGGCGACGACTACGAGAGCTATGCGGGCGGCAAGGCGGAGTTTGCGAAGGCGCTGCGCGAGGTGATCGTCGAACCAGAGAACTGGGTGATGGATGCGAAGGGGTTGAGCGTGAGCTTTCCGGAGTACAGCGTGACGCCGCGGGCGCAGCCGGTGGATCCGGTGGAGGTGCCGTGGAGCGCGCTACAGGGGGTGCTGGCGAAGGGGTTTGTGGTGGGGCCGTAGGGGTGGCCGGAGTTTGATGGGACGAAAGATGCTGTGGACGCGCTGAGGGGCGGCGGTTGATACACTGTTTGGATGCAACAAGGCCGGAGTGTTCCGGCCTGTTCGCAGCAGGGCTGGGACCCGGAACGTACATGAGTGAGTATTTGAGCAGGATCCAATCGCCGGCGGATGTGAAGAAGCTGGGGATGGTAGAGCTGGAGCGTCTGGCGGAAGAGATTCGCGAACGGCTGATCCAGGATGTCGCGAAGACGGGCGGACACATTGGGCCGAACCTTGGCGTGGTGGAGCTGACGCTGGCGATGCACTTCGTGTTCGACACGCCGCAGGACAGCTTTGTGTTTGACGTGAGCCACCAGTGCTATGTGCACAAGCTGCTGACGGGGCGCGAGGATCGGTTCGATACGATTCGGCAGCCGGGCGGGTTGAACGGGTTCATGCTGCGGACTGAAAGTCCACATGACAGTTTCGGGGCTGGCCATGCGGGGACGGCGCTGAGCGCGGCCCTGGGCATGGCCGTGGCGCGGGATATGAGCGGCGGCAGCGAGAAGGTGGTGGCGCTGTGCGGCGATGCCGCGTTCACGAACGGGATCAGCTTTGAGGCGTTGAACAACATCGCGCAGACGAAGCAGATGCTGGTGATCCTGAACGATAACGAGTGGTCGATCGACAAGAATGTCGGGGCGATTGCGGAGTACTTCCACAAGATTGCGACGAATCCGACGTATGTGAGCCTGCATGAGCGCGCGGCGGAGCTGCTGGAAAAAGTCGGTGGCAAGGCGGCGCTGCACATTGCGAAGAAGGCGGAAGAGGCGGCCAAGGGGATCGTGGGCCGCGGCATGATCTTTGAGGAGTTCGGGCTGCAATACTACGGCCCGGTGGACGGGCACAACCTGCCGGCGCTGATTGAGACGTTCAAGTTTTTGAAGACGCAGAACCGTCCGGTGGTGCTGCACGCGTTGACGCAGAAGGGCCGCGGATTTCAGCCGGCGATGGAGCAGCAGAAGAAGTTCCATGGGCTGGGGCCGTTCGATCCGGAGACCGGAGCGACTGGCTCCAAGACGGGGGCCGCGGGGCAGAAGACGTACTCGGAGATCTTTGCCGAGAGCCTGACCAAGCTGGCGGATGCAAACGATAAAGTAGTAGCGATTACGGCGGCGATGCCGAACGGCACGGCGCTGGATCTGTTCCGGCCGCACCACCCGACGCGGTACTTCGATGTGGGCATTGCGGAGGAGCACGCGGTGCTGTTTGCGGCAGGCATGGCGACGAAGGGGTATCGGCCGTTCTGCGCGATCTACTCGACGTTTCTGCAGAGGGCGTTTGACCAGATTGTGCACGATGTGGCGCTGCAGGAGCTGCCGGTGGTGTTCTGCATGGACCGCGGCGGGCTGAGCGGCGATGACGGGCCGACGCATCATGGGCTGTTCGACATCAGCTATCTGCGCGGGGTTCCGAACCTGATCCACATGAGCCCGAAGGACGAGGACGAGCTGCAGGACATGATGGCGACGGCGTTGGAGCACAACGGGCCGAGCGCGATACGATATCCGCGAGGGACGGGGCCGGGCGTGGCGCTGAAGGCGCAGCCGGTGGCGCTGGAGATTGGCAAGGCTGAGGTGTTGCAGGACGGCAGCGATGTTGTAGTTTTTGCTCTGGGCAACATGGTGGCCGAGGGGATGAAGCTGGCGAAGCTGCTGGCAGCCGAAGGGCAGAGCGTGGCGGTGGTGAATGCGCGGTTTGCAAAGCCTCTGGATGCGGAGTGCGTGAGTGGGTTCGCGCGGCGCTGCGGCGTGGTGGTGACGATGGAGGATCACGTGCTGGCGGGCGGGTTCGGCTCGGCGGTGCTGGAGTGCCTGAACGCGGCGGAGATTGAGACGCCGGTGGTGCGGGTGGGCTGGCCGGACCAGTTCATCGAGCATGGGAAGCCGGAGGCTCTGCGCGCGAAGTATGGGCTGACGCCGGAGGCCGCGATGGAGCGGGTGCGGCCGCTGTTGAAGAAGGCTGTCGGGGTGTAAGAGCAGGGGTATGCAGTAGAACAGCGGCGAGCCTGGTGGTTGAGGCAGCCGATAGGAGTTGGTGGCGGCATGGGCGGCGTGAAATGCGGGGGTCCCTCCGCTGCGCCAAACGATGAAGCCGTTTGGCTTCGGTCGAGATGACAAGCTTTCTAGCGAGCCACAGATGCACGGGCTTCGGCGCGATGTCGGCACTTTGGTGCGCGATGGACGATTACGAGCGGGGATGCTGCAGGGCGAGGAGTTCGAGGGTGCGGCGCTGGCGGTAGGCGAAGGTGGCGGCGAGCTGGCGGCGGAGGAAGAGCGCGTTGGCGAGTGAGCCGAGGGGGCCGAAGGGTGGCTGGTAGGTGACGTGGTCGACGAGCTTTGTGCCGGTTGCGGTGGGCGTGACCGAGTGGCAGTGACGCCAGTGCTTGAAGGGTCCGTGTAGCTGAG